>JAAUTD010000082.1 GCA_012031845.1 Synechococcaceae cyanobacterium SM1_2_3 | reverse complement strand
ATGTGCTTATTGGCGTCGCGTCCTCCGGGCCGCATTCCAACGGCTATTCGCTGATCCGCAAAATTCTGGCGGTCAGCGGAGCGCGGCTGAATCAGCCCTTGGCCGATCACACGCTGGGCGCGGCGCTGTTGGCTCCGACCCGCATCTACGTCAAGCCGATGTTGAAGCTGCTGGAACAGGTCGAGGCGCGGGCCATTGCCCACATCACCGGCGGCGGCCTGACCGAAAATCTGCCGCGAGTATTACCGGCGAATACCCGGGCGATCATTGACGCCGCCAGTTGGCAACGACCCGCGATCTTTCAATGGCTGCAACAGCAGGGCGGCGTCGCCGAGGCGGAAATGTGGCGCACGTTTAATTGCGGGGTCGGGCTGGTGGTCTGCGTGGCGGCGGCGGATGTAGCACAAGCGCTGGCGATCTTGCGCGGGGCGGGCGAAATCGCCTGGCCGCTCGGTCAGATCGCAGTGGGCGAAGGCGCGCCCTGGGTGGAGTTTCAACCGTGAGCGCGATTGGTAAAATCCGGCTGGTCGTGCTGATTTCCGGGCGCGGCAGCAACTTGCAAGCTATTCTCGATCAAGCCGCCAGCGGTGAATTGCCCGCTAAAGTAGTCGCTGTGATCAGCAACCAGCCCGGCGTTTATGGTCTGGAACGGGCGCGGCAGGCGGGCGTTCCCGCGCTGGAACTGGATCACAGGAATTTTGCGGATCGGCCTACCTTTGAGTCCGCCCTGATTGAACAAATGGATCGCTATCAACCGGATTTGGTGATTCTGGCCGGCTTCATGCGGGTGCTGACCGCCTGTTTTACCGAGCATTACCGAGGCCGCCTGCTCAACATTCACCCGTCATTGCTACCAAAGTTTCGCGGTCTGCACACCCATGAGCGGGCTATTGCGGCGGGCGAAACCGAACATGGCGCGACCATTCACTTTGTCACCGCTGAACTGGATGGCGGCCCGGTCATCGTCCAGGCGCGAGTTCCGGTCATGCCGGGCGATGACCCCGATACGCTGGCGGCGCGAGTGCTGGCGCAGGAACACCGGCTGTATCCGCAGGCGATTCGCTGGTTTGCGCAAGGACGGCTAAAGCTGGACGGCGAGCGGGTCTATTTCGACGGCGAACCCTTGCATCAGCCGTTGCGATTGGCCGATGCGGTCGGCGCTTAGAGCAGGACTTTCGCGCTCCATCCGTTCGCCCTGACGCTTCGGCAAGCTCAGCGGTTAAAGGGCATTCATCGGTAAAAACACGGGGTTCGACCGGCTCACCCCGAACGGTTTTTGAACCTGATGCGAAAGTCCTGGCAAGATCATAACCGGTGCTGAAACGGGCAAGATGCCCGTTCTACATTGCAGTCTGCGAAAGCCCTGGAATCAACCAGTCCACTATTTCACTCACCTTATTTCTGGAATAACGCAATGAGCGAATTAACCATCTATCAGACCCGGAACCCAAACGCCGCGCCGCGCACCTTGCTTGACCCGGCGATCATGGCGAGTGAACTCAATCGAATCGGGGTGCAGTTTGAGCAGTGGCAGTGGGACGCCGATCAAGCCCTGGCCGACGACGCCAGTCAGGAGGAGGTGCTGGCCGCCTATCGCGAGCCGGTGGAACGGCTGACGCGGCAGTATGGATTTCAGTCGGTGGACGTAATCAGCCTGACCCCGGATCACCCCGATAAGGCGGCGCTGCGCAACAAGTTCCTGGATGAACACACCCATGATGATTATGAAGTGCGGTTTTTCGTGGCTGGCCAAGGGTTGTTCTATCTGCATGTCGGGGAGCAGGTGTACGGCGTGCGCTGTGAACAGGGCGACCTGATCAGTGTGCCGGCCCATACCCCGCACTGGTTTGATATGGGGCCTAACCCGGCGTTTAAGTGTATCCGGCTGTTCACGACGCCAGAGGGATGGGTAGCCACATTCACCGGCAACCCTATCGCCCGCCAGTTTCCCGGTTTGGAGAATTAGGCTTCCGGCGGCGGTGGCGCTGATTTATTGCGACCGCGCCGGATGGTTTCGGCCATTTTTACCGGCTCTGCCGCGATGGCGGGAAGCCGGTTGCCGGAAACGACCGGGGTTTCGACAGGATTGACCGGCTTGGTGCGCGCCCGCCGCAATAAACCCAGCACCCGCTGCTCCACCGCATCCTGCTCGGCGGGCGACATATCCCGGAAAATCAGCGTCCCAACGCCGATCAGCACCGCCAGTCCGCCCAGGAAAGTCATCAGCGGCTGCATGAACGCGATAGCCAGCAGGGTCAGTACGGCCAGCACTATATGGCGAATTTTCAAGCGGGTATCTCCGGCAGAGAGCTATCGGGCTGGCGCTTGCAGCGGATCAGGATGACCGTGCAATTATCGTCGGGCTGACTGTCCTGCTGGCGAATCGCCGCGACCAGTTCATTAAACAGCGCGTCCATCGCCTCTTCAAGCGAGCATTCCGGCCGCGCCAGCAAGGTCGGCAGCGCTGGATAAACGCCTGCGGATCATGCAAATGCCATAGACCGTCGCTGGCCAGCAGATACACCCGATCCGGATCCAGTCGCACGGCGCGACGGTCGTTGAGTCCGCGCAAAAACAGAGGCAGATTGCCGTCATTGAGCGCCAGCAAATCGGCGTCAATCCGGTCCGTATAGAGGTCTGGCGAAGCCAGCGTGCCGCCGAGAATAAAAGCCTGACTGATTTGAGAATTGGCCCGGCAGTGAACCTGCTGTAGCCACTGGGCGCCGTCGAGCAACCCCAGCAGTGCGCGGTGAGTGGTCGGCACATGATCGACGGTCAGACATTGCGCCTGTTGCTCATCCACGACGTAGAGCCGGGAATCGCCCACATGGAACAGCAAAGCTGGTTTTTCCGGCGGAATCTCCAATAAAATCAGGGTGCAGCCGGTTTCCAGCTCGGCAGCCTGACATTCCTTGAAGAGCCGCTCATGCAAACTATCCAGCGCATTGGAGAGAATAACGATATCGGTAGCCGCCGGAATGGCCAGCAAACCCTCAATGGTTCTTTCAGTGGCTTCCCGCCCCTGGCTGGACCCGCCCATGCCGTCGAGTACGGCGATCCGCTGGTGTCCATCCGGCCAGTCCGGCGCCCATCGGTCAATTTCCTGCTCATGCCACAGCGTTCGCGCTTGCCCTTTTCCATTTATAATAAGGTAGTTATCCTGATTTTCAGGCCGCCCGCATCCAGTCGGCGAGCGCAGCGAACGCACTGCGATTTCCAGCGTTAGATCGCTGCGGATGGATTCAATCTTGGCAACTTCCATAATAGGCATGGTGAGTAACGATCAGCGGTCGAAGTGGAAAAGCAAATAAAACAGGACTTGCCCGTAAGGAGTCAGGTTCATTTTCTCATTCTGCTAGACTAAACGACAATCAAGACAACGCCACGGTCAATGCCTTAATCTTTGACCTCTTCCAACGAATCCATAGGCTTTTATGGATATCGAAACGCAATTGAAAGAACTGGCGAAAGCCTACGCCGCTGGACACTTGACCGATGTCGAGTTCGCGCATCGCCAAGGCGCCGTGCTGAACTATGCGGTTGAGGAGAAAACCCGGATCATCATGGACAACCTGACCATAGGCGTCCCTGAAGACCCGGATGTGCTGGCGCTGCGACTCTCCGGTGAAAGCATCGGAATAGAACCGCTGGCTCCTGGCCTGGTGATTGGCCCCCCCGAACGGCGAGTCCGCCTGCTGCATGATCTGAGCAGCAAGCGCGTCTGGCTGGTGCGGGCGGTCGCGCCGGTGCTGGGCAGCGGCAAAACCGCCGAAGAATTCCAGACCATCAAGATTTTCCTGTCCGCCAGTCATCCGGCCATGCTGCGGGAATCCGGGCGTGACGAGCGGCCGCAACGCGCCGATATTATCGGCTTGCGCACTTATCTGGCGAAAGTTCGGGCGCGGGTCGAGCTGGCCGCCAAGCTGGATCATCCCCATATCGCTGGGGTTTGGGGCTGGCGTTGTGGCGCTGATGGCTGGCCCTTTGCCGAGATGGAATATATCAATCCTCGCGATGGCCGCAGCCTTGCGCAACTGTTGTGCGAGCAGGGTCAAAACGGCTTCCCCTGGGACATCGTCGTTACCTGGTTGCAGCCGGTGGCCGATGCGCTCGACTATGCCCGTCAGGAACACCGCCTCGCCCACCAGCATCTCGATATAGATACGCTGTTCGTGACCGATCAGGGCGTCGTCAAAGTACTGGGATTTGGTCTCGCCAGCGAACCTCGCGAACCGCGCAGCGTTCTGTTCGCAGCGGGCGGGCTGGCCGCAGGCGCCGAGGCCTCCGGTGATCCGGCGACTCCCGATATTGCCTATCGGCGCGATGTGTTTGCGCTGGCGTTGCTGACCTACCAGTTATTAACCGGCCAAAGCGCGTATGAAGCGCAAGGCCAGCAGCCGGGCGCCCTGATGCGTCCGGCTGGATTAACCAACGACGCCTGGCGGGTGTTGCGGCGGGGCCTGGCTTACCCCAGTGAACTGTGCCCAACCGAAGCCGGGCCGTTCATGGCCCAAATGGAAGCGGCCCAACGCCCGGCCTTGACGGTTCAGCATCGGAGCAACTCCATCCTGAACCGACGCTGGTGGCTGGTGGCTGGTTTGGGGTTGATGGCGCTGGCGACGACCTATTGGTTCGCTGGGCGAGTCGGCGAACCCACAGCATCAGAATCCCCCGATCCGGCGGGCCAGGGGATTACGGCTGCGCCCGGATCAGAAACAGCTCCCGCTATTCCTCTGAAGCTGACCGATCAGGCGGCCGAGCGCGAGGCGGATTTGCGGGCGTTTGAAGCCGCGCAGCGCTTGGATACGCTGGCCGCGTACCATCTTTATCTGCAACGCTGTCCGCAGTGCAGCTACGAGCGTGAAGCCCGGGCGGCGGTGCAGCAATTTGAAACCGCCGATAAGGTTCGTGAGTTGAAAGCGGCTTTTGATCTGGCCGCCCAGGCGCTGGAGCGTGAGGGCCAAAGCGACCAGGGCGATTTAGCCCTGAAGCGCCTGAATGCGCTGGCGGCGCTGGCTCCCGGCGATCCATTGGCAACCAGCGGACGACTGCGGCTGGCGCTAGGCTGGGCGGCGCTGGCCCAGGCCAGTCTGGACAAGAACAACTTGAGCGAAGCCCGACAGTGGCTGAAAAAAGCGGAATCATTCGAACTGGAACACCTCAAGCTACAGGCGCTTGCCGAGCGTCTGCGCCAGATTGAAACCACTCAGCGCATCCAGCGGCTGCAAGACGAGGCGTTTGCCGCAGTCCGACGGGTTAACACCCGCAAAGCCTATTGGGCCTACCTGGAGCGCTGCGCGGGGACTTGCAGCCACCGCGCCGAAGCGGAAGCCGCGCTGGCGACACTGGCTCCGACCAATCCAGCAATCCGGGATCGACTCAAGGACGGATCGCCAGGACCGGAGATGGCGGTAATTCCAGCAGGGGTTTTTCAGATGGGATCGCCACTGCGCGAGAAGGGACGTTATAGCGACGAGCAACTTCGTTCAGTGCGGATCGAAAAGTCTTTTGCTATTGGACGCTATGAGGTGACGTTTCAGGAATATGATCGGTTTGCCGCCGCCACCGGCCGGGCGTTGCCCGATGATCGCGGTTGGGGCCGCGACCGGCGACCGGTGATTAATGTCAGTTGGCAGGATGCAGTGGATTATGCGGCGTGGCTGTCGCAGCAAACCGGGCATCGCTACCGGTTGCCGACTGAAGCCGAGTGGGAATATGCGGCGCGAGCGGGCGCAGCGACCGGCCGCTATTGGGGCGACGATCCCGACCAGGGCTGCGGCTATGCCAATGCCGCTGATCTGGACGGCAAACGGCTTTTTGTCGGCTGGACCGCGATGAGATGCCGTGATGGATATGTGTACACCGCGCCGGTGGGCAGTTTTCGCGACAATGATTTTGGTTTGCGCGACATGCTGGGCAATGTGCTGGAATGGACGTGTTCGCTGTACGACAAAGATACCCCAGCGCCAGTGCAGGATTGCCAGAAACCGGAAGTGGAACGCCTGTTTGCGGTGCGCGGCGGTTCCTGGAACGACGAGCCGCGCAATGTTCGCCTGGCCGAGCGTCACCGCAGTCGGCCCGATTCCCGTGAGTATTTTCTGGGTTTTCGCCTGGTGCGGGAATTACCATAACGCCATTATTGCAAGGTTTCCCTTGCGCCCAACCCGATGGCGGCCCTGCCGGCTAATGCGGATTTTAATACAGGGCTTTCGCTCTATCCGTTCACCCTGAAGCCTGTCGAAGGGCGTTCATCGGTAAAAAAGGGGTTCGACAGGGCTTCACCCCGAACGGCTTTTAAACCAGAAGCGAAAGTCCTGTTAATGATTGAATCAGGCGGTCAGGTCTTGATCGGGAGCCGGTAATTCCAGTGTGCGTTTGTAACGGGAATGGCTAAAATCAGCAAAGCCAAAGAGCCGTTCCCACCGAGATCGCGATGTCTGCGTTGCGGTCTCCCGGGGCTTTTCGGAGCGGTCGCGCAGCCTCCTCAGGAGGCGCTCACCGACACTACGACCAGGATGCCATGATCAAGAAATCCAATACCTTGCCTATCGGTTATCGTCTGCATCAGTACCGGATCGAGTCGGTGCTGGGCGCGGGCGGATTCGGCATCACCTACAAAGCCGTGCATGAAGCCTTGCAGACCCGTGCGGCCATTAAGGAATACTTCCCGGTCGAGTGGTCTTATCGGGATCGCGATGAGGTTAATGTCCTGGCGAATACCCAGGGCGGATTGCCGACCTCGGAGGCGGGTGAAGAATTCTGCTATGGCTGGGGTCTCGAGCGATTTCTTAACGAAGCGCAGATTCTGGCCCAGGTTAATCATATTGGCGTGGTGCGGGTGCGGGACTTTTTCGAGGCCAATGGCACGGCGTATATCAGTGATGGACTACGAAGATGGCGAGCCGCTCAGTCAGGCGCTGCAACGGGAAAAACCCTGTCCGAAGATCACATTCGCCGTCTGCTGGGCGACGTGTTGCCGGCGCTGGAGGCGGTGCATGCCCTGGGTTACCTGCACCGCGACATCAAGCCGGCCAATCTCTACCGTCGCGCTGATGGCCGCACCATCCTGATTGATTTCGGCGCGGCCCGGCAGGCGCTGGGACGACGCAGCAAAAGCGTGACCAGCGTTTTTTCCCCAGGCTACTCGCCGATTGAGCAGTATCTGGTGGATGGCAAGGGCTACGGGCCGTGGACTGACATCTATGCGGTCGGATCGGTGCTGTATCACTGCGTGGCGGGCGCAGCGCCGATAGAAGCGCCCGCCCGGGTTCTTGAGGATCCGCTGCGCCCCGCCGAAGAAATTGGGGTCGGGCGCTATAGTCAGGCGTTATTGCGATTGATTGATCGATCAATGGCGGTGCGCCCCAATGAGCGGTTTCAGACCGTGGCCCTGATGCGAGCCGCGCTGGAGGCCAAGCTCGTTGACGATGGCGAGAGTACGGTTAAGCTGGAACTGCCCGTACGCGGGGATTCGCATCGCACCCGCGTCGCCATCCCCGATCCCCGCAGCCCCCCCCAAAACCCTGGCGTCCGGACTGGCGTTGGCCGTCGGGATCGCGGCGACGATCCTGGTTGGCGGCGGCGCGGCGTTCTGGTGGTCGCAGCCCGATCAGGATTCCTCTGCCACGCTGACGCAGCCTGACAAGCCGACCACGCCAAGTCGGCCATCCGCCAATCCCCGGCCCGGCGAGATTTTTACCGAACCGGTGACCGGTTTGGAGTTCGTCTGGATTCAGCCCAGTTGTTTCATTATGGGCAGCCTCGATGCGGAAAAAGATCGCTACGCCAACGAAGTGCCGCATCAGGTGTGTCTGAAAGGTTTCTGGATGGGTAAAACCGAGGTGACCAATGCCCAATATCGACTGCTCATTCCCACCCATGACAGCGGCGATTATGAGTCCTTCAGCTTGAACGATCCTCAGCAACCCGTCGTGCGGGTGAACTGGCAGGAAGCCGTGGCCTATGCCGGCGCATTGGCGGGAAAAACCGGCCTGCGCGTTCGCCTGCCGACCGAGGCCGAGTGGGAATACGCCGCCCGCGCCGATAAAGCCGGCTCCCGCACCTGGGGTGACGATGCCAGTCAGGCTTGTCGTTATGCCAATATTTATGATGAAACCGCCCGGAAAACCAAACCCTTCAACTGGTCTAATCACCCTTGCGAAGATGGTCAGATAGTGGCCGCGCCAGTCCGCAAATACCAGGCCAACGCTTTCGGTTTACATGACATGCTGGGTAATGTCGCAGAGTGGACCTGCTCGGAGTACGACAACGCCTACGCCGGCGGTGAAACCCGTTGCGCCGATCCCGGCGCGGGGTCAAGCAGAGGGCGGCGGGTGCTGCGAGGAGGATCGTGGACTGAGTCTCCTGATCTGGTGCGATTTGCTTACCGGTTTCCAACAGTGCCCGGATACCGCAAGTTTGACTTGGGGTTCCGGCTGGTGCTGGAGCCATGATCCGGGTTTTGGTTGCTGGCGGAGGTAAGCCTTATGAATAAATCACTGCTGAAAATCTGGGGATGGGGGTTGATTCTGGCGATCCATCTGGTGGCGGGATCGGCGTGGGCGGCCGGCAGCCGACCCGAGGAGCGGATGACCGCGACCGTGGTCGAGTTTGCCGTGCGCGGCGATCTGGACGAGCAGGCCGGAGCCATTCTGGCCGATTTAATGATGTCGGCGATTGCCAATACGGGTCGTTTCACCTTGAAGGATCGGCTGGCGCTGTCGGCGGCGGCCAAAATCGCCAAAGCTTCGGAGCTGGGATCCACCGGGCTGCTGGACCCCAAGACCGCCGCTGAACTGGGTCGGCTGTACGGCGTGGAAGCCGTCGTGACCGGCGGAGTGTACAAGCTGGGGGATCTGATTACGGTCACGGCGCGGCTGATTGACACCCGCACCGCGTCACTGTTGCGCAGCGGCCAGATCCAGGGCAAGGACATCGACACCATCCAGATCAAGATCAATGAACTGGCGGCGATGATCACCGCCCCGATTGAAGCGCCAAAGACCTATGCGCTGACCGTGGTGACGGAACCGGCTGACGCCAGCATCCGGCTCTTGAACCACACGACCGGCTATCAGGCCGGGATGCAGTTGTTACCCGGCGATTATGAGGTGGAAGCCACCCGCTCTGGCTATGCAGCGCATAAGCAATCAGTGCGGATCAGTGACCGCGACCTGACCGTCACTCTCCGGCTGGAGTCCGCCAAGTACCGTTTAACGGTTCGCCCCGAACCGGCTGATGCGCAAGTCCGGTTGCTGGGCGCGACCGCGCCCTATCAGGCTGGGGTTGAGCTGCCGCCGGGCAACTATCAGGTTGAAGTCACCCGCGAAGGCTATGTGACTCGCAAGGAGTCGGTGCGGATCAGCGACCGTGACCTGACCGTCACCGTTGCGCTGGAGCCAGTCAAATACAGCCTGACCGTTCGCGCCGAACCGGCTGACGCCGGCATTCGACTGTTGAACTATCCTACCCCCTATCAGGCGGGGATGCGGCTGACGCCCGGCGATTATGAAGTCGAAGCGACCCGCTCCGGTTATACGCCGCGTAAGGAGGCTGTGCGCATCAGCGATCACGACCTGACTGTGACTCTCCGGCTGGAACCGGCCAAGTACGGTTTGACGGTTCGTCCCGATCCGGCTGACGCCAAAATCCGCTTGCTGGGGGTAGCGACGCCCTATCAAGCAGGCGTGGCGTTGCCGCCGGGCAACTATCAGGTTGAAGTCACCCGCGAAGGTTATGTAGCGCGCAAGTTAGTGGTGCAGATTGCAGACCGTGAAGTGACTGTGCCGGTGGCCTTGGACAAATCCCCAACCCCGCTAACCCCGCCCATCCCACCGCCGGCCGCTCAGTACCGCTTGACGGTGCAGGCTGATCCACCGAACGCCCAGGTGCAGTTGCGCGGCAGCAAAACGGCCTACAAACCAGGGGTTGAACTACCACCGGGCAGCTACACGATTGTAGTCTCGCAAACCGGCTATGAAAGCAAACAGGTCGCGGTGCGCATTGCCAACAGCGATGTGACCGTGCCGGTGACCCTGGTCAAGGAGGCTGAACCGGAGCGGTATCGGCTAACGGTGCAGGCCGATCCGTCCACTGCCCGGGTGCAGTTGCGCGGCGGCAGAACCGCCTACAAACCAGGGGTTGAGCTACCGCCCGGCAACTACACGATTGTGGTGTCGCAAACCGGCTATGAGAGCAAGCAGGTGTCAGTGCGGATTGCTGACAGCGACGTCACCGTACCGGTAGTGTTGACCAAACAACCTGAGATCGAGCAATACCGGCTGACCGTGCGGGCCACGCCATCAGACGCACGGGTGCGACTGGTTAACTCGGCTTTTACCTATCGCGCTGGCGTGTCCTTGCCACCGGGTAGCCATGTAGTCGAAGTCACCAGCCGGGGCTATGAACCGAAGCGGGTCACGGTGCAGATTGCCGATAGCGATGTGACCCTGCCGGTGGAACTGGAAAAGATCGCTGTGGTAACTCCGCCCTCCGTTCCGGCGGCTCCGCCGACCCGCGCTGGGGAATGGCGGATTAGCGAGGTGCAGGCGGACAGTTCGCTGAGCAGCTCTGATCGTTCGGATGTGCTGCGGGTATTGAACGGCTATGTCGGGCGTACCGTGACACGCGGAACTTTGCTGGATGGCGCGATGCGGGTTTATCAATCCACCGGAGTCACGCTCAGCTTTGTGGTTCGCACCAACGCCTCAGGCAGCGCCGAGCTGTATGCGCGGGCGGCCCGGCGGGTGCGGCGAACCTATGAAAGCAGCATTCCGATGATGACGCCCAGCCAACTGGAAAACGCCGGCTTCGGCGTCTCGGTCGAGTAAGGCGGAATGGCTGCGCCAGCGATCTTCTGCAACGCTGGCGCGGTGCTCAGAACGGGATATCATCGTCAAAGCCGTCGGGTCCCGGTTGCGGCTGGGACGGCGTCGTCCGTGCGGCAGCAGATTGCGGACGCGCTGCGGGCGCCGCGTCCATCTCTGAATCACCGGCGGGAAATGGCGCACTGCCGCCCGAACCGCTGCGCGTACCGAGCATCTTCATTTCATTGGCGATGACTTCTGTGGTGTAGCGATCCTGGTTCGTGGTTTTATCCTGCCATTTACGGGTCTGCAAACGCCCTTCCACGAACACTGACGATCCCTTGCGCAAATACTGACCGACAATTTCGGCCAGCGGACTGTAAAACACCACGTTATGCCACTCTGTGCGCTCCTGCTTCTCGCCGGTGTTTTTATCTTTCCAGCTTTCACTGGTGGCGATAGTCACGTTAGCGACCGCTTTACCACTGGGCATGTAGCGCACATCCGGGTCCTTGCCCAGATTGCCGATCAGAAACACCTTGTTAATGCTGGCGCTGGCCATTGAATTTGCTCCGTAAATGGTTATGAATCGGTGAACAGACCCAATTATTGCACGTCCGCCGCAAATGCCCGCAGCGCCGCTTCATCCAGCGCATGCCGATCTACTTTGAGATAAGCCACCCCGTCGGTTGCAATCACCACCGCTTCGGCGACTCCTTGCACCTGGACCAGTTGCTTCGCCAGAAGATGCGCTTCAGCGGCGTCCAGCATCCCCACGTTCAGCAGATAGCTGCTCAGATAGCGCGGATTCTTCATGGTGCAGGCCGCCAGCAGCCAGGCCAGCGCACCCAAAGTAGTCAAGGCGAATACGCCACGCAAACCAAAAGAACCGCGCAACCAGCCACCCAGCGCGCCGCCGACAAAAGCGCCGAGAAACTGGCTGCTGGAATAGAGGCCCCATCGCCGTGCCCTTGGCGTCAGGCGGCGCCATTTTGGCGATCAGCGAGGGTAGCGTCGCCTCCAGCAGATTGAAGCCGGTGAAGAAAATCAGCAGCAGCACTCCCAGTTCCTGCACGCTGTCGTGCAGACTGAACAAGCCCAATTCGGTCAGCGCCAGCGTCAGAATCGCGCCAAGGAATACCGGTTTCAGCCGCCGATGCTTCTCGGCGATGATGATGAACGGGACGATAGCCGCCATCGAAAGCAACAGCGCGGGCAGATAAATCCGCCAATGCTGATCGCTGGGCAGCCCGGCGTCACGCAAAGCTAACGGCACAGCGACAAAGGTGGCGGTCAACAGCAGGTGCAGAATAAAGATGCCGAAATTCAGCCGCAGCAACTGGGTGTCGGCCAATACCCGGCCAAACTGGGAAGCGACCGGTTCGGCATCGCGATGCACCCGGCTGATGATCGGATCGGGCACCTGAAAGCGCACTACGGCGATGCTGAGCAGGGCGAACAGGCCGGTCAGCCAGAAAATGCCCGGCACTCCGATCCAGCCATTCAGCACCGGCCCCATGATCATGGAAACCGCAAACGACACGCCGATAGTGACGCCAATGGTGGCCATGACCTTGATCCGGTGTTCTTCGCGGGTTAAATCAGCCGCCAACGCCATGACCGCCGCCGACACCGCGCCGCCGCCTTGCAGGGCGCGGCCCAGAATCACCCCATAAATCGAATCAGCCAGCGCGGCTACTACGCTGCCCACCGCGAAAATCAGCAGGCCGATATAGATCATCCGCTTGCGCCCGTAATGATCGGACAGAAACCCGAAGGGAATCTGGAAGATCGCCTGACTGAAGCCGTAGATGCCAATCGCCAGGCCCGCCAACGCTGGGGTGTTGCCGCGCAGATGTTCGGCGTACAGCGCGAACACCGCAAAATCATGAACAGGCCCAGCATCCGCAACGAAAATATCCCCGCCAGCCAGAACGCCGCCCGGCTTTCGCTGGCGGTCATCCGCTCACTGGTTAATCCCGT
>JAAUTD010000081.1 GCA_012031845.1 Synechococcaceae cyanobacterium SM1_2_3 | reverse complement strand
CATAGCCGCCCCAGGCCCAACTGCCGAACACGGGATAAATCAGCCCTGAAATAAAGCAGGCCCCCAGAATGTAGGCGTTGAAATTGATGCGTTCGGCCATTGCGCCGGAGGCGATGGTGGTGGCGGTGGCCGCGAACATCATCTGGAAAAACAGGAAAGTCCAGTCCCAGTCGGAGGCGGCGTTCAGGGCGAAATGGCTGGCGCCGAACCAGCCGGTCGGATTGTTTCCGAACATCAGCCCGAATCCGATCAGCCAGAAAATCAGGCCGCCCACGCAGGCGTCCATGTAGTTTTTCATGATGACGTTGACCGAATTCTTGCTGCGCGACATGCCGCCTTCGAGCAGGGCAAAACCGGCCTGCATCAGAAAAACCAGGCCGGCGCTGGTCGCCAGCCAAATGGTGTCGACGGCGGCGCGGGTGATTTCTTCCGCCGCCAGCGCCGCCGGACTGAGCAGGACCAGAGCCAGCGCCGATAACCCGATTCCATCGCACGAAAATCGTGACCGCATGAGATGCCTCCTGAATGAGCAGTGAAAAACCATTCAGCAACCTTCAGGCCAATGGGGGGGTCTGCCGCAACTACTTTGAAATAAAGGATTTTTACTTTACGGCCAGAGGATTGTCAGGCCGGTTATGCACTAAAAAGATCAGCTTGCGCTGTGATTGCGCAAGGCGAGGCGCTGAATTTTCACCAGGGTTTTAATCCAGTGGACGCCTTGCGCACGGCGACGCCAGCGATAGCCACGATCAGCAAACCCGTCCCCACGCCATAGCCGAACAGCCACGGCAGGGAAGCGCGGAAGATCGCGGATTCGGTTACGGGAATTTGCGCGGCATCGCGCAGCGCAACCAGCATTCCGGCATACAGCAGGCCAATTCCGCCATACCCCAGATTGAAGGCCAGTCCCTTGAAGCTGAGGACGGTGGCCCGATGGCTGGAATCGGTCACTGCGTTGAGGTAATGGCTGACCAGGTAGCCAGTCAACAACAGCGCGGTGTGGATCAACGCCACCGGAATCAGTCCCAGACCGAACGGCAACACCCAGGCAGCGGCGGCCAGCCCGGACAGACAGAGAACGGTCAACAGGGCAAAGTTGAAGGGCGGCGAGCGTTGCTCCAGTTTTGAGGCGAGGCGGGCTACCGCGAATCCCACCAGCGCGATGCCGGAGCCAATCAGGCCAAAACTGGCGTCCGGCAGGCCGATCAAGCGGAAATAGGCGCTGTTCAGAGTGACGAACAACCGGCACAGATGATCAAGCCACATTCCGCCCGCAATGATGATCCAGGCCGATGGCGTCGCCAGAATCCAGCGCCCGGCGGCCAGGGTCAGGCGCAACGCATCAGTTACGGCGGGGAGCAAGCCGTTGGCGTGGGTTGGACGCTCGCCCGACTCCGTCATGCCTAGCGCCGCCCACCACGCGCCGATTGCAGTGATCAGGGTCAGATAGAGCGGAAAGCGCAAAGTGGTTTGCGGCGTCCAGCGCCACGCTCCAGCCCAATCGGCCCAACAACGCCTGCAAGGCGGCGGCGTCGTAAACCAAGGCGCCGAGCGTCAGCGCCGCGACGAAGGCCAGCGAATTCCAGCGCATCAGCGTCGCCAAAACTTGCGGCCAATCCGCCGCTCGCCCCTGCGCTTTCAGGCTGTCATAGGCCAATGCCTCATCCGCGCCGCTGGCGAGCGCTTCGGCCAGACCGCTCAATATCCGGTTGAGCAGGAAAGCGGCGAACACCAACTGGGCATCGCCCAGCGGCACCACGCAGAGGATGGCGATCTCGATCACCATTAGCGCGCCCGCCGTGACGACCAGCGCCCGCCGCCCCAGCACGTCGGCCAGCGCCCCGGAAGGCACTTCGCACAGCACAATCGTCGCGGCCCAAACCGTATTCAGCACGGCGAACTGGCCGACGCTCAGGCCGAAATCGAGAAACAGCACGGCGAAGATGGGGTAATAAAACCGTACGCCGAACAACAGCCGGAACGCCAGAAAGCGGCGGATGTTGGCAATAGCGAAGGGTGAAGCGGGACTCTCCGGTAGGGTGTTCATGGCGGGCGGTTATTCCGATCATCCTTCCCGGTAGCGGCCATCGGACAACGGCGGAAATTCGGTATGGGGCGATTCCTGTTGCCGCAGCGCGGGGTTATAGCGCAGACAGTTGGGTACGCAGGCGCATTCAAAGGCAATTTTCATCGGCGCAATCCGGCCTTCGTTCTTGAGCTGGAACAGGCGCGGCACTACCCGGTCGCGCAGGGTTTCCGGGTCAATGGTGTTGACGTAGATTTTGGTGCCGCCCTCGAATCCGGCTGGGGTGGAGATGCGCCATTTGATCAGCACCCGCCACGGCATCGGCACGTCGGCATCCGGTGGCTTATACGACCATTCCTCGTTACAGGGAATGTCCGCGCCGGTGGCGGCATGGCAGGCGTGAATCAGATCGGACATGCCGCGCAGCTCGTCCGGCGAGTGATTCCACGGCTGGCTGCGTTCGCTCTTGGAGAAAATCTCCAGAGTCGGGTAGCGATGACCGAAGCCCGCAAAGGCAATCGCGTGATCGTTTTCGGCGATGACCAGGTTGCGGTAGGCGGCGAAATTGACCGCGGCTTCATTATAAAGGTTGGGGTTGAGCCGGACCCGCTGTAATTCCATCTCGTTCAAAACCCCGCGTTCGTCAATCGCAACCAGTTGTTTATGCAGATGATCGAAGGAGGCGCCAGCCGGTTTCAGCCAGTTCTGAAACACGGTCACATAGCGGACATAGCGGTTATTCAGATAAATGTCGCGGGTGGCGTCAATGGTGAAGCGCAGATACTGGTAGTGTTCTTCGGGGGTGAGAGTTCCCGACGAGGCCAGTTGGCTGTCGTTGACGGCGCCCTCAATAAAATGACGCCGGGCGACGATGACTTCATGACCGCCGCCGAAAAAGGCGTTGGCTAATTGCAGGCGTTCGTCCACGGACAGCCGGTTGCGGGCGAAATCATCCATTCCGGCGGCTTTCATTCGCTGGTCAATGACTTGAAGAACATGGCGGCGACCGACTTCCGAGGCCAGATAGTTGTTTTTATGCAATTCGATGGCGTCGGGAAGCCGGTAATCAAAATTTTTCCGCCAATAGTCGAAGGAAACGATCTCGAACAGGTTGGGAATGCGGCGAAACTCGGCGGCGGTCTCGAACAGCGCCTCGGCGTGAACTTGCCGTAAGGTGGCGAAACTGTGCCCCGCCTTGACCAGCCGCGCTTTTTCCGGCGGAGTTTCCAGATAACGCTTGGCGCAAAAGGCGCAGTGAGCGTCCTGCCGGGCTGGATCGAGGGGCGTTGGGTTCTGCGGACTGATGCCGATGGGACGGTTGCCGCGACCGGGGACCGTCCATACTTCGGTTCCGGTAAATGGATTGACCTGCTTGATGGTGCCGTCAGCCATCCGCATCAGATAGCTGGATTCGGGAATAGTCGGTAGTGGCATATTGACGCTCGTTGGGTCTTTCAAGAACACTTGTTGCAGACGCTGTCGGCAGTCTCCTGGGCAAGCGGGGGAGAATCGCTGCGGCAGTCAGACCGTGTTTGGAACAGGATTGCTAGAGAACCAGGACTTTCGCCTCAGGTTCAAAAAACCGTTCGGGGTGAGCCTGTCGAACCCCGGTTTTTACCCATAAATGCCCTTCGACAGGCTCAGGGCGAACGGATGGAGCGAAAGTCCTGAGAACAATTTAGACCGCCGCCTGGCGTTGTGCATGACGATCATCGCCAGTGGGCGCAAAATGCCGATTAGAGACCACGACGGGTTAAATCACATGGCGAAATTCAGGCAAACGCCCACTCTTGTTTCTACTGAGGAGTGGCATCATCGAATTGCGGAAGCGGCTTATTTTATGGCCGAGCGGCGGGGTTTTCAGGGGGGGTGTCCGGTTCAGGACTGGCTGGAGGCCGAGCGGCAGATTAGTCGGCAATTTCTGCCGCCCGATCCGCCGCCTCGGGTGGCCTTGGTGTTTCTGGAGCGCAATACGCCATCCTGATCCTGCGCTGGAGGATGTCGTAGTCCTCCAGTGGCTACTGCTTTTTAGCATTTTTTATACCATCAACCTAATTCAAAAAACCTCTTAAAAGCCAAATAGACCATGAAAATACTCTGGATCACCCCACTTATTCTTCTAACCATGCTGGTAAGCAAAACCAGTCTGGCGCAAGGCGCCCATCTGGAACAACGCATTAATGAACTGGAAATGCGAGTAAAGGCGCTGGAAGCGCAGGCCGCACACAACCCATCCAGCGGATGGACTGAAAGAGCCTCACAAGGTTTCTCAGGTCAATACGCCGAATTAAATTCTCCGGCAAGTCGGCGAATCCGCTTTGAACCAAACGGCGGATTTACCCTGACCACGAAAACAGGCCAGTTCAAGGGAAAATGGCAGCAATCAGGAACACGACTCCTGATTCAAACCTCGGTCGGCTTTACCGAAGAATTCCGCATGAACGGAGACATGATTGTGGATAGCCGCAACGTCCAATGGATCAAAGCCAAAGGCGAATGAACAAAATTTTTCATTGCCGAATTCAAATCTTCCCACTGGAGAACCCGAATGACCCCTGATGAAGAACAAATCAGCGCATTAATCGCGCTTGCGCCAAGGAAGTGAGCACCCGGATATTAACCACAGCCCAAGAAAATAAGCTTGAGCCGCTCTCATTTCTGGTCAATGTCGCTGCGGTGCTGGCTTCGTCAGCACTGGCGGCTCAACCAGAAAACCAGCTACAAACTGCATCCCGTCATATTCAGGACGCGCTCGGATTGGTGCATTGCCTGCGGGATGATGAAACAGCTCCATCGGCAAATAAGCCGTTGATAAATGCAAAGGCTCTGCAATGAACGCCATTCAACATCTGCTTTCACCGCACGTTAGCGATGTGGGTTTTCCAGTGCAACGCCTGTTACCCACCACTGAAGTTCAATCCGTTGGCCCCTTTGTCTTTTTCGATCACATGGGGCCTGCGCTATTCACCCGCGAAGGAACCAGCGGCGACGTGCGACCCCATCCGCATATTGGCCTATCCACTGTTACTTATCTCTACTCCGGCGCGATGATGCACCGCGACAGTCTGGGCTATGTCCAGCGGATCGAACCGGGCGACATTAACCTGATGATCGCCGACAGCGGCATCGTTCATTCAGAGCGGATTCCATCCGATATTCGACTCGATCAAGTTGTAGTGGAAGGCATTCAGCTTTGGCTGGCTTTATCAACACAACAGGAAGAAAGAGAGCCTGCATTTCATCACTATCCCGTTGACACACTGCCCACACTCGGTTTCGACGGTATCTCCATGCAAATCCTAATTGGCCAGTTTTTCGGGCTGGAGTCGCCTGTCATTACTGACGCGCCAACTTTTCAGGCCGATTTGAAAATGGCCGCTGGCGCTACGCTAAAGCTGCCACCGGATTACCCGGAGCGGGGGGATTTATCTGGCCGCAGGCGAACTGGAAATCAATGACGACGCCATTCAAACCGGACAACTGGCAGTGCTGACGCCAGGGCAAACCGCTCATCTCTACGCCAATGCGCCCACCCGAATCATGCTGATTGGCGGTGCGCCGCTGGATGCAAAACGGTTCATCTATTGGAATTTTGTAGCACGAACCAAGGAACGGATTGAACAAGCCAAAGCAGACTGGGTTGAAGGACGGTTTAAGCCCGTCCCGGGTGAAACCGAATTTATTCCGGCTCCGTGGCTTTAAAGGCCTGAAATTCTATTCGCCTCCTTGTCGCCGAATCATTGCCCCTTGAGAATCCTATGGAACAGCCTGCCTTTACCCGCGCTCACATCCTCAGCGTATGGCGTTTAATTGCCAGCTATTGGACTTCCGAACAGCGATTGAGCGCCTGGGCGCTGCTGATCATCGTGCTGAGCGGCAATTTCACCCTGGTCTACCTGACGGTGCGGCTGAATACCTGGTATCGCGAATTCTATGACGCCTTGCAGAATTACAACGCCGAGGCGTTTTGGGGGGCGCTGTGGACTTTCTGCATTCTGGCGACCCTCTTCATCACCATCGCGCGCCGCTATATCCTGCGGATGTGGCTGCGGATTCGCTGGCGAACCTGGCTGACCGAACGCTATCAGGGCGCCTGGCTGCGCAACAAGGCGTTCTATCGGCTGAAGTTGCTGGGGGTGCAGATTGACAATCCCGATCAGCGCATCGCCGACGACATCAACAGCTTCACCGAACAGACGATGACGCTGTTCTTTGGCCTGGTCAACGCGGTTTCCACCTTGCTGAGCTTCGCGGTGGTGCTGTGGGGCCTGTCCGCCAATCTGCCGCTGACAATAGGCAACAGCCAATACCACATTCCCGGCTTTCTGTTCTGGGGGGCGCTGATCTACGCGGTGGTCGGCACCTGGCTAACCCATTTGATCGGACGGCGGCTGATTCCGCTGAATTTTCAGCAGGAAAAAGTGGAAGCGGATTACCGGTTTAATCTGATGCGGTTGCGGGAAAATCTGGAATCGGTGGCGCTTTACGGTGGCGAAGAGGCGGAAAACGAGCGGTTTCGGGAACGGTTCCGCCGGGTGATTGAGAATTTTCACCGCATTATCCGCACCGGCTTCAAGGTGGACATGTTCAACGCTGGTTATAGCCAAGTGTCGTCCATCGTGCCCTATCTGGTGGTCGCGCCGGTGTATTTCAGCACCCGGATGCCGTTCGGCCAGTTGATGCAGATCGGCAACGCTTTCAACAAGGTGCAGGATTCGCTGTCGTTTTTTATTGACGCCTATCAAAGCATCGCCGCATGGCGGGCGGTCACGATTCGCCTGACCCAGTTCACCGAAGCGGTGGACGGGCTGGATCAGCGGATCGCCGCCGTGACGCAGGTGCGCCATGAAGCCGCCAGCCAGCCCACCACAACGGCGCTGGAGATTGATCGCCCGGACGGCGCGGCGCTGTTAAACGGACTGGATTTGACCCTTGAGCAAGGCGATTCCCTGTTGATTTCGGGCGCATCGGGCGCAGGCAAAAGCACACTGCTGCGCACGCTGGCCGGGGTCTGGCCTTATGCGCGTGGGCTGGTGCGGATGCCCGCCGCTGAAGAGGTGCTGTTTGTGCCGCAGCGACCTTATTTGCCGATTGGCGCACTGCGCGAAGTTCTGCTGTATCCCAAAAGAGCGATGCTGGATGACGCCGCGCTGCGGTCGGTGCTGAATGAGGTCGGATTAAGTCGGCTGGCGGATGCGCTGGATACGGTCGAAGACTGGGCGCAAACCCTGTCGGGCGGCGAGCAGCAGCGGATCGGGTTCGCCCGGATTCTGTTGCGTCAGCCAAAGTGGCTGTTTCTGGACGAGGCCAGTTCGGCGCTGGATGAACCATCCGAGCAGACGCTTTACCGCCAGTTGCGCGAGCGCCTGCCGCAAACCGCCATTGTCAGCATCGGCCACCGCAGTACACTGAAGGCGTTTCATGACCGTCAATTGCAACTGGACGGGCAGGGCGGATGGCAACTGGCAACCCTGGCAGGTTCAGCTTAGATTGGCTGCCAGATTTCCACCACTTAGCGATGAGTGCCAGAACGTGGATATTCTTTATTTAAAATGGCCGTTTTTCGTTGTGATTCCAGTCATGATCGGCTTGCTTGGCGCTTGCGATAAAGACAATAAGAATAAGTCATATCAAGGCTATGTAGAGGGCGAATATCTGTATCTGGCTTCGCCGCTGGCTGGTTATCTCAATACCTTGGCTATTGCGCGTGGCGAGCGGGTCAATACCGGAACCGCCTTATTCACCATCGCGCCCGATCCGGAATTACAGGGACTTCAGGAAGCGGAAGCGCGGGTTATAGCGGCAAAAGAGAAAATGCAAAACCTGAAAGAGCCGCGCCGTTCGCCCGAGATCGCTGCAATGCAGGCTCAACTCAAAGCGGCGGCAGCCGCCTTGCAACTGGCCGAAACTCAGCTAAAGCAGCAGGAAACATTAGCCCGCAAAGGTTTTATTGCCCAGGCGGTTCTTGATGAAGCCCTTGCCGCCAGAGATAAAAACGCCGCACAAGTTGAGGCCGCTCAACAGCAATTGGCGACTTATCAAATCCAGATTGGGCGATCATCCGAAGTCCGCAGTGCGGAAGCTGATTTAGAGGCCGCTACCGCGCTGGTTGCGCAAAAGCGTTGGCAGGTCGAAAAAAAAAATTGTCGCCGCTCCAACGCTGGGCGAGATTGCCGAGACCTATTATCAGCCCGGCGAATGGGTGCCAGCGGGACAGCCAGTCGCCAGTCTATTGCCAGATCAGCAGCGAAAAATCCGCTTTTTTATCCCGGAGACCCAATTAGCCGCGCTTCATCCCGGACAAGCAGTCGAGGCGAATTGTGATAGTTGCCGCAAGCCGATTCAGGCCAAAATTGACTTCATTGCGCCGCAAGCCGAATACACCCCGCCGGTGATATATAGCCAGAATGTTCGAGAAAAGCTGGTGTTCCGGGTGGAAGCGGCGGTTCCGCCCGAACAGGCAAGCGCTTTACGGCCTGGGCTGCCAGTAGATGTGCGAATCAAGGTTGATTGACATGGATTTGGCGATTGATGTGGCTGGCATCAACAAATGCTTTGGCGAGAAAAAGGTGGTTAAGGATTTGACCCTGCAAGTCAGAAAGGGTGAGATTTTTGGCTTTCTGGGGCCAAATGGCAGCGGCAAAACCACCTCGATTCGGATGCTGTGTGGCCTGCTGACGCCCGATAGCGGTCGCGGTTTCTGTCTTGGTTATGATGTGATTCGCCAAAGTGTGCAGATTAAACGGCAGGTGGGCTATATGACCCAGAAGTTTTCTCTCTGGGATGATCTGACGATTGGGGAAAATCTGGAGTTTGTCGCCCGCATGTTCGGGATGAAGCAACGCCGGGAAGCGGTGAGTCGCACTCTTGAAGAACTGGGGCTGGCCGGGCGGAGAAATCAGTTGGCGGGTACGTTGTCCGGCGGCTGGAAACAGCGTTTGGCGCTGGCTTCGTGTCTGCTGCATCAGCCCAAACTGTTATTGCTCGATGAACCGACGGCGGGAGTAGACCCCAAGGCTCGGCGGGACTTCTGGGAAGAAATTCATCGGCTGTCGGCGTCAGGCATCACCATTCTGGTTTCAACGCATTATATGGACGAAGCGGAGCGTTGCCATCGGCTGGCTTATATTGCCTACGGCAGTCTTCTGGCTTCGGGGACCTCTGAAGAAGTCATTGCTGCGCAAAATTTGAAAACCTGGGCGGTGAGTGGCGGTGGCATGCAAAAATTCTCTGATCATTTACGGCAACTGCCGGGAGTTGAGCAGGTTGCGACTTTCGGAACGGTATTACATGTGAGTGGAGAAGACGCGGCATTGTTAAAACCACAGATCCAGCAGTTTGGGCGCGATCATCAGCTCGTTGTCCAACAGGTGCAGCCTTCGCTGGAAGACGCCTTTATCCGGCTCATGCGCGACAGCCGCGATCAGTTTCAGGGATAGGATATGCAATCTTTTATCCGGCGTATTTCCTGGGATCGGTGGATAGGCATTGTGATCAAGGAGTTTATCCAGCTCCGGCGGGATCGGTTGACGTTTGGCATGATCATTGGGATTCCGATCATGCAACTTTTTCTATTTGGCTTTGCGATTAATTCGGATCCCAAGCATCTACCGACCTTGGTGATTATGGCGGACGTTAGTCCCTTTGCCCGCTCCTATATTGATGCGATGCGAAACAGCAATTATTTTGACATTATTGGAAGCGTAGCCAGCGAACAGGAAGCGGATATTTTACTGGATCGCGGCGATGTGCAATTTGTCGTGACCTTTCCGGCTGGCTTTCAACGATCTCTGGTGCGCGGCGAACATCCGGTTATTCTGGTTCAGGCGGATGCTACCGATCCAGGCGCCACCAGTGGGGCAATTTCCGTGCTTAATCAACTGGGCAACGAAATTTTTATGCCCGACCTTTCCGGATTTAATCAGCCGCAAACCCGATTGATTGATTTGCGAGTGCATAAACGCTTCAACCCGGAAGGCATTACCGCCTACAACATTGTTCCTGGCTTATTGGGCGTCATTCTGACCATGACCATGATTCTGATGACGGGACTGGCCATGACTCGTGAGCGGGAGCGCGGGACATTCGAGAATCTGCTGGCGACGCCAGCAACGCCTTTTGAAGTGATGACCGGAAAAATCGTCCCTTATATTCTGATTGGGCTGATTCAGGTGACGCTGGTTTTAATAGCAGCTTACTGGGTATTTGAAATTCCCATGCGCGGAGATTTGGCGCTGCTTTATGCGGTGGTACTGCTGTTCATCTGCGCCAATCTGACCCTGGGCATTACCTTCAGCTCGATGGCCCAGAATCAGTTGCAGGCGATGCAGATGACGTTCTTTTTCTTCCTGCCTTCGATTCTTTTATCCGGGTTCATGTTTCCATTCCGGGGAATGCCAGAATGGGCGCAAGTTATCGGTAACTGCCTGCCCTTAACTCATTTTCTCGTCCTGGTGCGGGGCATTCTGCTGAAAGGCAATGGACCCGATCTGCTGTTTCCGCACGTCTGGCCTATTCTGGCGTTCATGGCCGTGGTTCTGGCGGTGGGACTTAAAACATTTCGCAAGACGCTGGATTAACTTCCCTGTCGTGAAATAGCGGCTGGCGACTTATTCTTCGCCCAACACCCGCCGCCGCAACAGCCGGTAATCCACCGGGATCAGAATCAGAATCATCAGCCCAAACAGAACGCAGGCAGCCAGCAGATGATGATTCAGTTCGCCACTTAGCAGCAGCCGACGAATTCCTTCCGCCAGATGATGCAGTGGATTCACCGTCAGCCAGAGGTGGGTCCAGAGGGAGTGATCCTCCATTGGAAAGTAGGTGCTGCTGGCGAATCCGAGCGGCATGATCACCAGAAAAAGGGAATGTTCATGTGATCAATGCTGGGGACGATGGCGGTGAACAGCAGTCCCAGCGTGGCGAAGGCCAAAGCGGCGAGAAACAGCAGCGCCAAATCAGCAACAGGCTGATCCAGTGCAAATCCAGCCAGCCTGCCAGGGCGAATCCGGCCAGCACCAAAGTCACGATGATGGCGTAGGCCGTCCCCAGGCTGGCCGCCCACAGCACTTCGCCCCAGACCACATGCTCCAGTCGCACCTGGGTGATCAGTTGTCCTTCCCAGGTTTTCTGGTAGTGCATCCGAATGTAGGCGGCGAACAGGGCTTGAAAAAACGCGGTCATGAAAGCGGTGTACGCCAACATGCCGGGCGCGAGATACGCCAGATAGGCCACCGGCTGACCGCGCCAGGTAAATTCCGGGATCAAGCCACCCAGCCCGACGCCAAACGCCAGTAGCAGAATGATCGGCTCCAGCAGAGGCGGCAGCGCGGCGGTGTGCCAGTTGCGCCGGTAGACGGTCAGGTGCCGCCCCAGCACAGCGCGGCTTTGCCACTGGAACGCGGCTCGGTAGCAGGACATCATGATTTTCCGCCAGAGTCATAAATAAATCATCCAGAGTGGGAGCGCGAACTTCAAAACGCAGGTTGCCGAATCGGGCGCTAAAGCGGGCCAGACCCGCCCCGTCCAGGGCAAGATGGCAGGCGGCCAAGACCCGGTTCGGCTCCGGCAAACCCTGCGCAAGCGCCCAGGCGCAAATGTCGGGAATCGCCGGATCGCGGGCGTCCAGCACCAGGATATGCTCGCCGACCAGATCGCCCAACACGGTTCGGGGCGCGCCAGAAGCCACCACCCGGCCTTCGCGCAGAATTAGCAGTTCGTCGGACAGGCGTTCGGCTTCGTCCATGTAGTGCGTGGTCAGAATCAGGCCCAGACCCTCGCGCCGGAGCGTATCAATCAGTTCCCAGACGCCCAACCGCGCCTGAGGGTCCAGCCCGGTAGTCGGCTCGTCCAGAAACAGCAGGCGGGGCGCATGAATCAGGGCGCGGGCGATCATGAGGCGACGGCGATAACCGCCGGACAGAGTATCGGGCTTGGCGTTGGCGAACGGCTCCAACCCGAATCGCTCCAGCAAGGCCGCTATCCGCGCCTTGAATTGCGGGGGGCGCGGGCGAAAGTAGCGGCCCATCTGCTCCAGATTGCCGCGCACGGTAAAGTCATTATCAAAGGTGTCGTCCTGGGTGCAGACGCCCACTTGCCGGGCGGCGGCCTCCGGGTTGATGCGCCGGTCAATACCCGCGACCCGGATCACGCCGACGTCCGGTTGCAGAAAGCCGTAGCACATCCGCAAGGTCGTCGTTTTGCCGGCTCCGTTAGCGCCCAGCAGACCAATGACCTGACCAGGTTGACAGCGTAAATCAACACCGTCAACGACGCGGCGGCCAGAGAATTGCTTGACCAGGCCGGTGGCCAGCAAGGCCGGTTCATGTGGGGAGTCCAAATTGCAGTCAGGGAGCGTGGACATAGCCGATTCGACCGTGTGAATTGAGTATGGCTATCCATATACGGTTTTAAGACAAGGATGTAAACATTGCAAAAGCCGCCTGGAGAAGGCGGCGGCGTCATATCGCAATTACTTCAAATGCCCAACAAAAAAACCCGCTAGAAAGCGGGGTCATACATATCCTGACTGAATAAAAAATTAGTTAGCCAGCTCTACTCGACTGGCCGTCTGTCCTTTCGGACCTTTTTGCGATTCAAACTGGACACTCTGTCCTTCGCTCAGACTTTTAAATCCGGCGCCTTGTATCGAAGAATGATGCACAAACACATCTTCGCTGCCATCCTGCGGAGCGATGAAACCAAATCCTTTTGCATCGTTAAACCATTTTACCGTACCAGCGCGCATAAACACTCAACCATTGAAAAAAAGGAAAAACTGGATGAAATTTTACACATTTTTACATCTTTTCTTTGGATAAAGAAAGAGGATATAGCCATACGCGATGTGCAACTTTACCGGCTAGATCTTGAGGCGGCATGGGTATCGTCGTAGGTTATTGATAGAATGGTAAAAATAACCTAGAGGACGTTAGCCATGTCGCTAGAAGAATTGATTATCACGGTGTTTTGTTGGGTGGACGAGTACTGTAAATCGGTTATCGGTGGGGTAAAGTTGCGCACCCGTGGGTTTGCTCCCC
>JAAUTD010000080.1 GCA_012031845.1 Synechococcaceae cyanobacterium SM1_2_3 | reverse complement strand
GCCAAGCTTTTCAAGCAGTTACCTCTGATTTTCCGCCGTTGCCGCCGCAAAGTTTATGACAAGTCGCGTCAGGTTACGCCAGCTGATGACAGCTTATTCAATTCCAGCCGTTGTTGACTTTGTTTTTCCGCCTTATCGGCATCACGACCCCGCTCTGCGGCTCGGAGCCTCGTCACACCGGCTTTCCGCCTGCCGGAGTTCGCTTGGTTTCTGGCGCTACGCTTCCGCTGACCGACTAGATCACGACTGAACCCGGACACAGCGAAAACCGAGGTCGACGATGCGGTTGCCGGGGTGGCGTGCGTCGCGGTACGCGCCCGCACGAGGCGTGCGTTGAAGTACCATGACCCGCCGCGCAGGACACGATCCGCGCCGATCTCCAGAGAACCTTCGGGATCGGTCTGGGCAGCGCTATCGTAGTCTCGCCGACCATCCCGGCACCACTCCCACACGTTGCCGAGCATGTCGTACAGCCCCCAGGAATTGGCCTGCTTGAGCTTGACCGTGTGCGTCCCCGCTTGCGCGTGCCGGTATTGCTTTTCCGGCCAACCGGAACTGTCGTAACCGTTGGTGAGTTCGAAATCAATCCCGCTGTTGCCGCCGTACCAGGCAATGGGATCCAGCGCAGGGGCGTTGTTCTTGCCCAAAATCGCTAGATCGCCGATGTAGATCGCGGTTTCGGTTCCGGCCCGGCAGGCGTATTCCCATTGCGCTTCGCTGGGCAGCGTCAGATCAAGACCGGGTATCCGTTCGTTGAGCTTGCCAAGGAAACTCTGAACGTCATCCCAACTCACCTGCTCCACCGGCCGGGTCGGACTCTGGAACTTGCTCGGGTTGTTCCCCATCACTGCTGCCCACAGGGCTTGGGTGCAAGGCGTGTCAAACAGCCAGTAGCCTTCGGTCAGGGTGACTTGATGGCGGGGACCTTCGTCATCGTAGCGACCTGGTTCATCCTCCGGCGAACCCATCCAGAATCGCCCCGGCGGAATCCAGCGCAGCCGTTGCGTCACGGGTTCGTTGTCTTCTGGAGCGATGGTGATTTCGCTCCACAACCCGAAGCGGTCGCGGCCAATGGCGTTGGCCCACGGGGGTCGGGTAATCTGACGGAAAGTGAGACGCTCGCGGTCGGTATGAATGAAAAAGGATGTTTGCGGCATCGGGCGGTGGAGGGAGGTCTGGTTAGTATCCAGGCGCAACAGAGTGGGTTCCGTGCCGGTCGCTCCACCGGGCAGGCCCGCCGCCGGGCCGGCTGGCTCCGCTCTCTCCTGAACTCGGACACAGCGAAAGCCGAAGTTGAAGCTGCGGTTGCCGGGGAGGCTCGCGTTGCGGGACGCCGCACGCACGCGGAGAGCGTTGTTGTGCCAAGACCCGCCGCGCAGGACACGAAATGCGCCGGTATCGCTGTCGTATTCCCAGACCGAGTCGTCAGCCGGAGCGCCCTGGTAATCACCGTGCCAGCGGTCTTGGCACCATTCCCAGACGTTGCCGTGCATCTCGTACAGACCCCAAGGATTCGACGGCAGACTCGCCACTAGCACGGTCTCTTGCCGATACACGCCTTTCTTGCCACCCGTATAGGGGAAGTTACCATCGTAGTTGACCTGTTCGGGGGTGATGTTGTCCCCAAAGCTGAACGGGGCGTTGGCGCCAGCGCGGCAGGCGTACTCCCACTGCGCTTCGGAGGGCAAAGTCAGGCTAAGTCCGGGCTTGATTGCGTTCAATCGGTTGAGGAAGTCCTGGCAGCCGCTCCAACTGACTCTCTCCACCGGGCGGTTGGCACCTTTAAATCTGCTCGGGTTGTCGCGCATAACGGCTTCCCACAGGGCTTGAGTGCAGGCGGTGTCGAACAGCCAGAACCCTTGGCGGATCGTGACGAGATGCTGAGGGCCTTCTTCATTCCAAAGCTTCGGTTCGTCTTCCGGCGAACCCATCAGGAACGTTCCGGGTTTGATCCAGCGTAGCCGCTGGGTGATTTTGTCCCCTTGCTGGTCCTCGACGCTGAAGGTGACCCAGTGGCCGTAGTCGTCCGTGCCCCAGTCGTCGGCCCAGCGTGGCGGCTGGCCGGATTTCCAGAAGAGGTTTGGGTCGGGTTCGATCTGGATCAAACCGTTGCGGCTGGTGCAATCCGCGAGATAGCTTCCTTTGCATGGGGTCTCGACCGCTGCGAATTCCAGCAACGCCCCTTGTTGCCAGACGGCGAGGCGGCGTATCGGCTGGTCGGGCCGACGGATCATATCCGGGCGGAAACCGGCGGGTGGTTGATAGTTCGGGTCCCGCTCGTGCAGGTCATAGCTCAACCGCTTGAGGTCGTCGCCGACCCGCTCATCTTCCCACAGCCGCTCGGCGCGGCGCTCGACGCGGTTGAACCATTCCAAATCGCTACCGCTGATGGCTATAGGGTTGTCGCCACTATCGCCGCAACTCCGCGCAAAATCGCGGAAGTAGTTGCGTGCGTAAGGCAAGTCCTGAGCGACTTCGGCGGCAGACTGAGCGGCGGGCGGCAGGTTCAGCAACTCCTCGAACCAGATTTCCTCCGGCAAATAGCCGCGCCAAGTGCGCAGCAGCGCGGCAAAACGGGCCTGAAGTTCGGGTTCGCACTGTTCGGCAAACTCGGCGCGCAACTGTTTGGCGCACTCCGGATTCAGCGTCGCGCCCGCCGCGGAGCGGCTGATCAAATCCGGGTGCTGCCAAACGTCCGCCTCTGTGCCAGCGTCAGCTTGGTCTGGAGCCAGTAACAAGCGTGCGGCGCGCAGCAAGCCCGGTTCGATGCGGCAAGCCGGCGATACCAGCCGCAGCAGCCGCTCGGCGCGTGGATCAAGCGTTTCCGCAGGATCGCGAAAACGCGGACGTTCCCAAGGGATTAATTGCCAGACCTGTGCAAGCCGACGCGGACAGCGTTCCAGCGGGCCAGGGATCAGTGCTGCCGGAACGCAACCGGCGGCGCGCAGATCGCGGCCAAAGCGCAGCCAATATTCGCAAAGTTCGGTCGGCGTGCTGGACAGGCAACCGAGATCGCCCAGCACCAGCACGAGGCTCCCCACATCGCCTTCGGTCCGGCGCGGAACGGACATGCCGTCGCGGACAATGCTCCCGCTTAAGGCGTGAGTCGGCAGCAGCCGTTGCAGCGCTTCGCGGACGAGATATTGATCGAGGCGATACGGAATCAGCCGACTGCTGCGATCTTCAATGACGTGCAGGGATGATCCCCAGCGGCGGCGGCGCTTACGCGGCAGTTCCGCGATAGCAATGGCTTGGCTGAGACAACGCACCGTCAATTCCAGATCGACCGCCCGGCTGGGTTGCGGTAGGCAAAGCGGACGGCGCAACTTCGGTTCCAGTTCGCGCCAGTCGGCCAGCGGTGGAATCGGCGGCGGATCTCTGGGACGCAATGCCCAACCCTGATAGGGCGTGCTCGGCGGGGAGGAGGCAGGTTCGCCTTCCTCGATGGGTTCGTAGCGCGTCAGCAACCAGAACGGTGTTTCGGCCAGCGGGCGGGCGATAATTGACGTTGGTGTTGGCGCTGGTTGTTTGTCCCGATCCAGCGCCCGCTTCGGCGCTTCCCCCGGTTTTTTCTCGTGCGCCCGCTGCTCGAAACCGGCGAACTCCGCTATGGCGCGGGCCAAGTCTGCGTTCCCGTCGGCCAGTGCCGCTACCAGATCCGCACGCCCGCAAGCGCCTTGTGAGCTAACCGTCATCAGATTCGGGGATTCGCCGGAAAGCATCGGGATGTTTCTTTAAGACAAACTCAGCCACGGCGTCGAGTAAGGCTGCCTGGGCTTCCGCAGTGGATCCGTGCGCGATAACGGCGCGCACCAGGTCCAGATATTCGGCTTGGCCCGGCAGCGGCAGCCAGTGATTCTCACGGGCGGTTTCACGGTCCCTGACGACCAAATTGGCGGCGGCGTGGAGCACCTTCTCGGCTGCGCCCTGGCCGAAATGAGCGCGTCCAAGCGCGATCAGGCGCTCCGCCAGCCGCTTCGGATCGGAGGGCAGGCGCAGGTGCAGCACCAGACAGCGCCGCACGAAAGCGTCCGGCAAGGCGCGCTCCTCGTTGGTCGTGATGATCACCAGCGGGGCAATGCCGGTTGCTTTGACCGGCTCGGCGCAACCCTGGGGATGGAAGCTGCCCGCGCCGAGCGCTTCCAACAAGCCGTTAGGCACGTCGGCTTCGGCCTTGTCAATTTCGTCAATCAATACCAGACACCCGTTGGCCGGATCGCCGCCATCAGGTTGCGGCGGTGGCGAGATGCCGACGCGCTGGGCTTGTTTCTCAGCGCCGTCCCAATCGAACGCCCACCACAACGCACGCGGATGGAGAAACCACGAGAGGGCGAGGCGGTCGCGGATGTCTGGCGTTTTCGCCTTGTCGACCTCTTTTGGTAGTTCCTGATCGGGCGACCGGCATAGCGCACCCAGCAATTGGGCCTCGGCCAGCCGCGCAACGGCGTCGAAATGCCAGAGCAGGTCACGGGATTCAGTGCGCACATCAACCGTGTGGAGGATGAAAACACGACCAAGATCTTGGCGGCGGCGCGGGCAAATTGGGATTTGCCGATGCCCGGCTCGCCGCGCACCAGCAATGGCCGCCGGGCGGCAAGAGCGGCGTTGATGGCGCGAATCTGACGCAGATCGAATTGATGAACGGCTTCCGGCATATCGCCGGTCGCGGCCAAGGTGACGATGGCGTTATCGGCGATTTCCAGAAATTTCATCGGTTGGACTCTGAGTCTTCGGAGAGGAGATCGCAAAGCGGGCGGTAGCGTCTGCGCTCGACATGCAGACCTTTGCCGCCTGCCAGTCGCAAGAAGACAAGGGATGGAAAGTCCGTTTTAAGCTGGGCAAGCATGGCTTCTTGCTGCTTGGCAACTTCGGAGTTCGTGCTGATCTCGGCAATGAAGTAGTAGGTCAGACGTTCTGTCTCAACCAGATACTTCAACTCGCCCGCGATTGATTGACGGAGTTTTTCTTCCGCATCGCCGGTGCTGCGTGATCGCATATCGCTTTGAATAAATCGCTCCTTGAGATACATCCGAAACTCGCGGTGGAAATCCGCGTCACCCTTCCCGAAGACATCGACAAGATGGGTATGCCAATCCTTGGCAAACTGCTTGCCATCGGCGTCACGGCCCGACTCCGGCGGCTCCGGTAGATTGAGTTCGCCCGCCGGAAAATAACCCTTGGCCTTCGGCGGCGGCGGTCGCAAGCGTGCTGCCCGACGGTCGGTTCCCGCCATGATGATTTCGGCCAGAGTGCGCAATTCGGTGGGCAACGCAATGAGATACTCGTTGGCATCGCTCTTGCGCCGACGGACATCGGAGACGATTACGGCGTCGTGAATAGCCGGCAAGATAGCTAGAACCAGGTCTCGCGCAACTTTCTCGCCGTTTCGATCTTTCTTATTGCGCCGCTTCTCCTGAATCGAGAGCGCCAGATGGAACAGCGATTCCAGCGGCTGGTGGGCGAGCAATTGTTCGATGACCTGATCCAGGCCGGAGGGGTTGCCGGGTAACGCGCTGGTTAGATCGCCGACGACTTCGTTGCTCTTTTCCAGCAGGTTATGTAGCAACTGCCGGGCGCTTTCCAGACGCTCGTGTTCGTCCAGTCCTAGCGCTTTCCTGAAGCCTTCATCTTGGCGCAGTCGCCACGATGGGACAGCTTCGAGCTTTTTGTGGCTGAAATTCTGCGGAACATGCTTGACGACGCCGAGAATCTCGGAACCGACGAATACCGGCATACCGGAGACGCCTTTCCACTGATCTTCGGCGGTAGGCTCGGCGTCCTCAATTACTTCAAAAAAGGAATCACCCTCGGCCATTGTCCGCAAAGTCCCGCCGAACTGACCGGGTTCGCGCACGTCGTCACGCTTGTTGGCGCGAGCAAATCCCGTGCTTTGCCAGCGTTCGCCATCAGTTGGCTTACGTTCGGTGAGTCGGCCAAATGGGAATTTACGGAGAGATTCCGGTCGCTGGCAGCGAATCAGCGCGGCATCCAAATTCTTTTCACCAGTCCATATCAGATCGTCTTGCCCAATTGAGATCCAATCAGATGGCTCATCTTTGGCGTAAAACCATTTGATCCTGATCGGCTTTGCATCGTCTCGGTTCTCTGGCTGAACGACATGCCGCGATGTCAGGATCAGATCATTGGTCACTGGATAGCCAGTGCCGACACAACCAGGCTGTTGACCTTTGCCGGTCGTAGGCGCGAATATCGCGACGATCAAATCCTTGTGCATTGGTTCAGCCGCCTAAATCATCCTCGTCGTTGACATCCAGTGGTATCTGATTCTGACCCATTTTCGGTTTCAGCTTCAACTTCAGTTTCTGCGTTTTAGCATGAGCGGCGTTGACCTCAGCCTCGGCGTTGTAAACCCAGAACTTGACCCCGCCGCCTCCCTTGGCGCCTTTAGTAGTGACGATCTGCAACTCGATCTCGATGTCCTCGATCTGGAATTTTAAATCCGAGCCTTCGCTCTGGCCTCGCGCTTTCAGCAATTCCTCGCGCAACTGGCCCAGCATTTCCGACAGTTCAATGTTCTCCATGACATAGCCTCAATTGAAGGATGGATGGGAGGAAGATTAGAGGATGTTATCCATTTCGTGTAATCAGGACTCTCGCTTTTCGTCATTGCCGCGCAAGCGGGAATGCAGTGCGCCGCCACCTGCTTTCAACATTCCCCGCTCGACGATGAAAGCAATCACGGTTTCCAATCCCTGTCGGGTTTTCAGATTGGTGAAGATGAACGGCCGTTCACCGCGCATCTTTTTGGCGTCGCGCTCCATGACTTCCAATGACGCCCCGACATAAGGCGCAAGATCAATTTTATTGATCACCAGCAAATCAGAGCGGGTAATGCCGGGACCGCCCTTGCGTGGAATCTTGTCGCCAGCGGCCACGTCAATCACATAAATCGTTAAATCCGACAGTTCCGGGCTGAACGTAGCGCTCAGATTATCACCGCCGGATTCCACCAGAACTAAATCCAAATCGGCAAAGCGCTCGCATAATTGCGCTACTGCGGCCAGATTCATGGAGGCGTCTTCTCGAATCGCGGTATGCGGACAACCGCCGGTTTCCACTCCGACAATGCGATCCGCGTCCAATGCCTGAGCACGGATCAGGCATTGCGCATCTTCGTAGGTGTAAATGTCATTGGTGACGACAGCAATTTGATAACGGTCGCGTAACGCCTTGCACAGCGCCTCAACCAGCGCTGTCTTGCCAGAACCAACCGGCCCGCCGACGCCAACCCGCAGGGTGGATTTATTCATAAATAGTCTCGCATCATCTTTTGCTGCTGAAATAAAAAGGCGCTGCAAACGCTCAATCGTCAGAATGCCTGTTCCAGGCCGCTAATACGGCCTCTAATTCCTCCAGACTGCTCACTTCGGCATCTGCCCGCTGTCCGCCAGGCCATTCACGCCCGGTGCGATTAACCCACACGGTGCGGAATCCGGCATTGATGCCGCCGCGCACGTCATCATCGGGATCATCGCCGACATGGACAATTTGTCCGGGCTGCAAGGCCAGTCGGCGACAGACAGTCTCAAAGATCAGCGAGTGTGGTTTAGCCACACCCACATCAATCGCGTTCAGCGAGAAGCTGAATACATCATCCAGGCCGATTAATCGCACATCGGCATTGCCATTGGATAGCGAAGCCAGCGTGTATTGCTGGGCCAGCCGTTCCAATGCCGGGCGCGCATCTTCGAATAGCTCGACCGCATTACGGGCCGCATGAAATACGGCGAATGCGGCTTCAACGTCAAATGCGGTATAGGCCACTTCCATCGCGGCTGCCTGTAATGCTTTCTTGCGCAATAAAGTACGGTCGTGGGCAATACCGGGCTGAATACTGGCGACGGCGTCGCATAGCTCCCGCAACTCCAGCGGGTTGAACCGTTCTGGAATGCGCGGATAACGCGCCGCCAGCCAATCGTGCAACAGCCGCTCGGCGCGGACCACCACCGGCCAAATATCCCAGAGCGTGTCATCCAGGTCGAAAGTAATGGCGCGAATCGCTAAAGCGTCAGAGTTATCGAAATCGTGGGACATGGCAAATAGTCGGCAGAGGGTTTCCCAGTGTGGGGCTACGACAAAGCATCCGGGCAGACATCAGCGTTCGCGCAGCCGGGGCAGCAGATCAACCAGATTGCAGGGTCGGGTGCGGGCGTCCAGTTGCACTTGCAGGATGCGATCCCAGCCGGTGCGGCAGGCTCCGGTTGAACCGGGCAGGCAAAAAATGAAGGTTGCATTCGCGAGTCCGCCCAGCGCCCGCGATTGCAGCGTCGAAGCGCCAATTTCTTCCCAGGACAGCATTCGGAACAGCTCGCCAAAGCCGTCAATTTCCTTGTCCAGCAAGGGCCGGATGGCTTCGGGCGTACTGTCGCGCCCGGTCATCCCAGTGCCGCCGGTGATCAGCACGATATTAACCGCTGGATCGGCGATCCAGCCCGACACGACCGCCCGGATGCGGTAAATGTCATCGGGAACAATGGCCCGCGCCGCCAGGCGATGACCGGCAGTGGTCAATCGTTCAACCAGGGTTCGCCCGGAGGCGTCATCCGCTTCGGATCGGCTGTCAGAAACGGTCAGCACCGCTATCGCCAGCGGGGTAAATTCAGCATCATTCATTAGTAATCGCTCTCAAATCATCGGGAAAAATGGCGCGGCTTGACTTGAAATAGCCCATCGCGGCCTTATCTGACCAGTACCGTCCATCCACTCTCAGACGAGGCTTTGATCATGAATCCGAACCGTCATGAACCCTGGCATCAGATGCAACACCTGCGTAAGGAACTGGATCGGCTGTTTGACCCTTACGCCGCGACTCAGGATCAGTCCAGTGTAGCGACGTGCGACTGGACGCCAGCCGTAGATATTAAGGAAGAAAAGGATCGCTATGTGCTGCGCGCCGATATTCCCGGCGTAGACCCCAAGGACATTGAGATTATCGCCGAAAACGGCATTTTGACCATTCGCGGCAATCGGACCGGCGAAACGCTCAACAATCGGGCCGGTTATAGCCGGGTTGAACGGCCCTGCGGCAGTTTTTATCGTCGCTTCAGCCTGCCGGACACCGCCGATCTGGCGCAAATCGTCGCTCGCAGCACTCAGGGCGTACTGGAGATTGGCATTCCCAAGCAGACACACACCGTGTCGCGGACGATCAAGGTCGAAGGCTGAATCCTCAGGACTGGCGCTGGCCGTGCTGTAGAACGGGCTGGAAACCCGTTCTACGCTCAGTGCTGTTAAGTTCTTTACTTTGTCGTCCTAAAGATCGAACCACCCTGCCCTTCGGGCATCCCTCCCTAGCCCAGGAGGGGAACAAACCCACGGCGCGAGTTTCTTGATTTCCCATCATTGGCTAGGGAGGGGTGGCGCAACGCGCCGGGGTGGTTCGACTCAGAAGAACTGAACAGCCCTGCGTTTTACACCGCATCACTTATAAGGTTTCGGCGATGAAATATCGGGATTATTACCAAATTCTCGGCGTAGCCCGCGATGCCTCAACCGAGGACATCAAGAAAGCCTACCGGCGGCTGGCGCGCAAATATCACCCGGATGTCAGCAAGGAATCCCGCGCCGAGGAGCAGTTCAAGGAAGTGTCCGAAGCCTACGAAGTGCTGCGCGACCCGGAAAAGCGGGCCGCCTATGACCAGCTCGGCGGCAACTGGCAGGCGGGGCAGGAATTTCGCCCGCCACCCGGCTGGCCGGGCGGATCTAGAGTGCGTCCTGGCCCGGAGGGTTTCAGCGGGCGTGATTTCAGCGATTTCTTTGAATCCATGTTCGGCGGCGCACCCGGAGCTGCTGGTTTCGCCAGCGCCCGCAGCCACTCGTCGCAACGCACCGGCCAGAACCAGACCGTGCCGCTGGACATCAGCCTGGAAGAGGCTTATCACGGCGGAACCCGCACCCTGCAACTGCAAGCGCCGGAACGGAACGCCAGCGGCCAGACCATCACTCGCACCCGCAGCCTGAATGTCAAGATTCCCGCCGGGGTCACGGACGGTCAGAAAATCCGGCTGTCTGGTCAGGGCAACGCTGGCAGCGGCGGCGGGGTCAACGGCGATCTATATCTGGAGATGAAAATCAGGCCGCACCCGCTCTACTCGGTGAAAGATCGCGATATCACGGTGGAACTGCCGCTGACGCCGTGGGAAGCGGCGCTGGGCGGCAAGGTTGAAGTGCCGACTTTGGGCGGATCGGTCACGATCAACATCCCGGCCAACGCCCGCAACGGCCAGAAACTGCGGCTGCGCGAACGCGGTCTGCCCGGTCAGCCGCCCGGCGATCAGTTGGTGGTGCTGCGCATCGTTAATCCGCCGGTTGAAACCGAGGCGCGCGGGCGCTGTTTAAGCGCATGGCGCAGGAACTGCCGTTCGACCCGCGTGCGCATTGGGGTCAATAATGCCCGGCGACTTCTCCGAACTCCCCCCGCCTGCGGTTGGCGGGGCTTATCACAGCGCGAACTTGTCCTGAAACTGAGGTTTTTCAGCCCATGACGCTCCAACGATCTCTATGGCTACCTGCTTTCCTGCTGGCGCTGAGCCTCAGCGTCGCCCTTCCGCCCGCCTCAAGCGCCGCGCTGCCTGCGGCGGTAGATGGCCAATCCCTGCCCACGCTGGCGCCCATGCTGGAGCGGGCGACGCCGGCGGTGGTCAACATCGCCACCGAAAACCGGGTGGCGCTGCGCCGTAATCCACTGCTGGATGACCCATTTTTCCGCCACTTCTTCAATGTCCCCGATCAGCCCCAGGAACGGCGGGCGCAGAGCGTCGGTTCCGGGGTGGTGGTGGACGCCCGCCGGGGTTACGTGATCACCAATCATCATGTGGTGGACGGCGCCGACACCATTACCGTCACCTTGCGCGACGGACGGCAACTGAAGGCCAAGGTGATTGGCTCCGATCCGGAAAGCGACGTGGCGGTGATCCAGATCCCCGGCGGCAATCTCACCGCCTTGCCGCTGGCCGATTCCGATGGCTTGCGGGTCGGCGATTTCGTGGTGGCGATTGGCAATCCGTTCGGCCTGGGCCAGACCGTCACTTCCGGCATCGTCAGCGCCCTGGGCCGCACCGGGCTGGGCATTCAGGGCTATGAAGATTTTATTCAGACCGACGCCTCGATCAATCCGGGCAATTCCGGCGGCGCACTGGTGAATCTGCGCGGCGAACTGGTTGGCGTTAACACCGCTATTCTTGCGCCCGGCGGCGGCAACGTCGGCATCGGCTTCGCCATTCCGGCCAATATGGTGTCGCGGCTGATGAATCAGATCGTGGCGCACGGCTCGGTGCGGCGCGGCCAGTTGGGGGTGTCGGTGCAGGACCTGACGCCGGATTTAGCGCGGGCTTTCAATATCCCCGCCAATCAGGGCGCGGTCATCGCCCAAGTCAACCCGCGTTCGGCGGCGGCTCGCGCTGGCCTGAAAGAGGGCGATGTAGTGTTGCGGGTTAATGACCGGCCCATACGCGACAGCGGCGGCTTGCGCAACTCTATTGGTCTGCTGGAAGTGGGCGAAGCGGTCAAGCTGGATATCTTGCGCGACGGTAAGCCGCTCACGCTGAACGCCAAGGTGGGCGAATATGTGCCAGACAAGGCGCAGGGTGACGATATTAATGCGCGACTGGCGGGAGCGGTATTCGAGGACATCGGCCCCAATTCGCCGGTCGGTGGTCGAGTGCAGGGCGTCCGCATCGTCAAAATTGAATCCGGCAGTCCGGCCGCCCGCGCTGGCTTGCGCCCCAACGATGTAATTACCGCCGTCAATCATCGCGCTATCGCCAGCACTGCCGAACTGCGGCAACTGGCCGAAGGCAATGGGGCGCTGTTGATCAATCTGTTGCGCGGGCGCGGGGAATTGCTGCTGGTGTTGCGCTGAGAGCAGGAAAATGGGAGAACCGATCCAGTTTTATCGCCAGGATGAATCTTATGGCTGCTTCTCAAATTTTTCTGCGCATCCTATAGTTGCTAAAGGAAAAGTCTGGCCGACTTCCGAGCATTATTTTCAGGCGCAAAAGTTCGCGGACACCGTGCATGAAGAGCCGATCAGGCTAGCGCCGTCTCCGACCAGGGCGGCGAAGATGGGACGGGATCGCAGTCGGCCTTTGCGATCTGACTGGGAGCAGGTCAAGGACGACATTATGCGCGACGCACTCAGGGCGAAATTTACCCAGCATCCTGATCTCAAGGCCACGCTGCTGGCGACAGGCGCCGCCGAAATCGTTGAACACACCGCAAATGACCGCTATTGGGGCGATGGCGGCGATGGAACCGGTAAAAACCGGCTCGGTGAATTGTTAATGGAGCTGCGAACAGCGCTTTTAGCTGAACCTCAAATCCGCTAAATTCCTGCTTGAGCAATTTTGGGCATTTTCTTTAATAAGGATCAGTGGATTGAAAGCCAAGGTTTCCATTTACGTTGCCGCCAGCCTTGATGGCTTCATCGCCAGAAAGAATGGCGATATCGCCTGGCTGGATGATCACAACAATGGCAGCAGCGAAGATTATGGCTATATCCAGTTCATGGATTCGGTTGATGCGCTGATCATAGGTCGCAACACCTTTGAAAAAATCCTGACCTTTGGGCAGTGGCCCTATGGCGACAAGCCGGTTATCGTTCTCAGCACCCAGGTTTTGAGAATGCCTGAGGCGAGTGCCGAACACCGTCCGAGTGATGACAGCCGAGCCCGCAGCTCTGGTCGAATCGCTGTCCGCCGAAGGCGCAAAGCATCTATCCATTGACGGCGGCAATACCATTCAACGCTTTATCGCGGCAGGATCAGCCGATGAAATCACCATTACCCGAATTCCGATTCTCATCGGCAAAGGAATACCGCTATTTGGAACACTGGATAGAGACATAAAGCTCAAGCATATTGAAACGCGGTTATTTGCCAACGGTTTCGCTCAAAGCCGATACCAGTTGATCCAACAGACATGATTACAGGACTTTCGCTCCATCCGTTCGCCCTGAGCCTGTCGAAGGGCATTCACCTGAGCCTGTCGAAGGGCATTCACCTGAGCCTGTCGAAGGGCATTCATCGGAAAAAATTTGGGGTTCGACAGGCTCACCCCCGAAACGGTTTTAATCCAGAAGCGAAAGTCCTGGATTTATTGTTTCC
>JAAUTD010000079.1 GCA_012031845.1 Synechococcaceae cyanobacterium SM1_2_3 | reverse complement strand
CGGCGGGAATACCGGAGCCTGCATGTCGTGGACGATGCGAACGAGGAGATTGCGCTCGCCCAGGCTGTCGGCATCGGGGATTGGGCTTGGCGATTTCCCACGGCACGCGAGCCAATGCGGCGGCGAGATGGTTTTCTACCTCCGTCGCGCCCCGGCAACTGGACGCGCAATGTGCGCTGACTTTTGGATTCCCAGAGTATTTTGAAAATGTCCTTACCAAGCACGTCTTCGGCGATGCAGACGCCGATTGCGGCAACCGCCGCTGCTTCTCTCCCGTCTTCGACGTAGTGACGGAGGTAATTCCGAAGGTCGAAAAGACCGTGTTGGCGGCTGACCGGGATTGTCTTGAAATCGGTGTGGCGGTAGGCGAGTTGCGAACCGTGGGCGTCAAGCAAGCGGAACTCGGCGGCGTGGTTCGGGGTATTGACGGTGATGATCAGGTCGAAGTGCGCAGGCATGGCGATTGGGCTTCCCTTAACTTCGTACCGCAATGGATTGGTTCGAACTGGCTGTCTCAAATAATACAGTAAGGATGAAGAAGGCCAAATTATCGAGGCGCAGGTTCAGGCGTGATATGGATATTTCATGATTTAATTCAATTCATGATTATGGCAATTATCTTGAATTTTACTCACTTAATTTATGTAAAAATACATATTATGTAATCGTTTATTATCATATAATTAAACCATAAATTTTAACCAGGAGATCATGAGTAATGGCTCGTTCAGGAATCCACTATGAAGATGTGAAAGACGCTGCCGAAACGCTGATGGGGCGCGGTCTCCCCCCTACGATCCAGCGAGTGCGCGAACTGCTCGGCACTGGCAGCAACACCACCATTAGCGAACATCTGAAACGCTGGCATCGGCAAATGGCGGAAGCGCCCAAAGCCATTCTGCCGCCTACTATTCCAGATGTGGTCATGACTGCGCTGGACCCGTTCTGGAAAATCGCGGTGCAACAAGCTGAAGCTGCGTTTGATGAGCAACGCAAGGTCGCCATGCAAACAGTGTCCGAGGCGGAGCAGATTCGTCAGGCGGCAATTATTGAACAGCGACAGGCCCAGGCTGAAGCTAACGAATTACGTCAACATCTTGATGTCATGCAGATTAATGCCCACGATCTTGCCGAACGGCTACTGGTCGAACAGGAACGTCGGGCGGCGGCTGAAGCGGCCATTCAGGCAGCGGAACAACGGGTTCAGACGGCTATTGAAAGCGTCGCCCAGATCCGCGCCGAGACTGAGGCCCGCATCGCCCAACTGGAGGCTGCTCTGCTTCAGTTACGATTAGATAAGGAACTACAGTTGGCGCAAGCTCAGCAACGGCTGGATGGCGAGCGCCAACGCGGCGAAGCTAATGAAGCCCGCCTAATGCAGCTTCTAGATCGCGACCGTGCTGAACATGCCGCAGAACGTAAAATTTTCGCTACCGAGCGGGAAGATTGGAAGAATCATGAAATAACCTGGCAGAACCGACTTGATGTTCAGCAACGAGAAAATACCATTGTGCGCACAGCGCTGGCGGCTGCCGAGGAACGGCAGCGTGGTCTGGATGCCGAAAACCAGCAGCTTCGCGCCACATTGCAAACAGCAGAGCAGCACTACATTGATGCTATGCGCATTGCTGAAACTCTGCGCAACGAATCAAAAGCCGCTTTGGATGAACAATACCGCTTGCGGCAACTGCTGGAAAAAATCGGGATCAATGCGGCACTGGATGCCCGTTAGCTTCAATTCCGTTTACGGTTTACTATTGACAGGAACCGCTAAAATGCGGTGAAAAAATTAATGATTTTCTCGCTTATTCGAGGTGTGCGCCGCCATGAATAAAAGCAATGAGACAATGCCCGCTGGATCAGCCGATGCAACTTTGCCATCGGAAAAACCTCACGCACCTTCCCGACCGGAGATTGCCAAGTCAGGACAAACCTTATCGGCGCATCGATCTTATGGGATTGAGCGATCCTTGCTTGGCTCGCATATTCCAGAAACTATTGACCGAGTTGTCAGCGCCAATCTTGCTCGCGGCACCGGCGGCATCTCACCCTCCGTGCTGGCAATGGCCTATCTGGACTGGCTGATGCACTTGGGCATGGCCCCGGGCAAACAGGCGCTATTAACTGAAAAAGCGGTTCGTAAGATGGTGCGACTGGCTTTCTACGCTTTCAAATCCAGCCAGAATCCCAATACCCCGCCCTGCATTGATCCATTGCGTCATGATCATCGTTTCGATGATGAAGGCTGGAGACAATGGCCCTATAACCTGATTTATCAGTCATTTCTATTGACTCAGCAATGGTGGTGCAATGCCACGACCAATAATCGGGGCGTTAATAAACAAAATGAAGCCATTGTCTCCTTTGTCACCCGACAAATACTGGATATGTTTTCGCCCTCTAACTCGCCACTTACCAATCCTGAAATACTCAGAGCGACTATCGAGGAAGGTGGACAGAATCTAGTGCGTGGCTGGACCAATTTCATCACGGACATGGAATATGCGGTGGCCGGAAAACGTCTGGATAACGCTGCTGAACAACAGCAGTTTGTAGTGGGTCGCGATGTGGCGGTTACCCCAGGAACCGTGATCTTTCGTAATCGTCTTATTGAGCTGATTCAATATCACCCGACCACGAACGCCGTCTATGCCGAACCGGTATTAATTGTGCCAGCGTGGATTATGAAGTATTACATTCTTGATTTGTCTCCTCACAACTCAATGGTTAAGTATCTGGTAGATAAAGGTCATACCGTCTTTATGATCTCGTGGAAGAATCCAACGGCTGAAGATCGGGATCTTGGCATGGAGGATTATCGGCAACATGGGGTTATGGCGGCATTGAATGCGGTTAGCACTATTTTGCCTGAGCGCATGATTCACACGGTGGGTTACTGTTTAGGGGGAACCTTACTTACTATTGCCGCTGCGGCAATGGCCCGCGACAGCGATCATCGGTTAAAGACGATCACTTTATTTGCGGCGCAACTGATTTTACTGAAGCTGGCGAGTTGCTGCTTTTTATTAACGAAAGCCAGGTGGCTTTTCTCGAAGACATGATGTGGGATCAGGGGTATCTTGATGCGGATCAGATGGTTGGCGCATTTCAGTTGTTGCGATCCAATGACCTGATTTGGTCACGGATGGTTCATGATTATTTGCTGGGAAAGCGCCAGCCACTCAATGACCTGATGGCTTGGAATGCGGATCAAACCCGGATGCCCTATCGAATGCACTCTGAATATCTGCGGCAGGTATTTTGGGTAATCAACTGGCTACAGGCCACTATAAAGTCAATGAGCGGCCTATAGCCATGACCGATATTCGCGCTCCCATTTTTACGGTTGCCACTGAACAGGATCATGTAGCGCCGTGGCGTTCGGTTTATAAAATCAATCTGCTGGCGGATGCGGATGAAGTGACGTTCCTATTGACCAGCGGAGGTCATAACGCGGGGATTGTCAGTGAGCCAGGACATCGCCGCCGCAGTTATCAGATGACTTGTCGCATCGATCAGGATCGCTACATTGATCCTGACACATGGCAGGCTACGACACCGAAACAACCGGGATCGTGGTGGCCGACTTGGGAATCGTGGCTGGTTAAGCATTCTGCGGATCAACAATCGCCTCCGCCTCCGCTGGGTATGCCGGAGAAAGGTCTATACCCGCTTTGTGGCGCACCCGGAACGTATGTTTTGCAACCGTAAGTAAAGCAAGGCTACTGCAATATCTTCAGCGCCGTCCGGGATGATGAACTCCAGCCCACACATATAAGGCTTTAATGCAGAAGGAATTTCAATGTGGCCTTGTTCATTCTGATAATTTTCCATAATGGCCACCAGAGTTCGTCCTACCGCCAGTCCTGATCCATTCAGGGTATGCGCCAGTTCGGGCTTGCCTGTAGTGGGATTGCGCCAGCGCGCCTGAAGTCGTCGCGCCTGGAAGTCCTCAAAATTGCTGCATGAAGAAATTTCCCGATATTGCCCTGCCCCGGCAGCCAGACTTCCAAATCGTAGGTTTTAGCTGAGGAAAAACCAATGTCGCCCGTGCAAAGGGCTACTACTCGATAAGGCAGTTCCAGTCGTTGTAAAACAGTCTCGGCATGATGGGTCAGCGATTCCAGTGCTGAATAAGAAGCTTCTGGCCGCACTATTTGCACCAGTTCGACTTTCTCGAACTGATGCTGGCGAATCATTCCGCGAACGTCTTTACCATAGGAACCCGCTTCGCTGCGGAAACAGGGCGTGTGACAGACATAACGCAGTGGTAGTAAGTCGCTCTCCAGAATCCGGTCACGCACCAGATTGGTGACTGGCACTTCTGCTGTCGGAATCAAATAGTAATTCAGTTCTCCGCTGATTTTAAATAAATCTGCTTCAAATTTTGGGAGTTGGCCGGTGCCGCGCAGACTGTCGGCGTTGACCATGTAAGGCACATAGACTTCCTGATAGCCATGCTCCCGGCTATGCAAATCCAGCATGAATTGAATGATCGCCCGGTGCAGTCGCGCTAACTGTCCATGTATCACGGTAAAGCGAGCGCCAGTCAATTTAACGCCCGCTTCAAAATCCAGTCCGCCCTCTTCGCTTAAATCGATATGGTCGCGGGGTTCAAAGGTAAATGAGCGCGGATTGCCCCAGCGTCGTATTTCAATGTTATCTGCTTCAGAGTTGCCTGTTGGCGTGGTGTGGTGCGGGATATTGGGGATATTAAGTTGTATGTTGGTGAGTTGTTGTTGCAGATTTTCTAATCGAGCTTCGGCCTGTTTGAGCGCATCTCCCAGCCCAGCAATTTCATCCAGCAAAGGTTGAATATCCTGCCCACTGGCTTTAACTCGACCAATATTCTTGGATCGGGTATTGCGCTCATTTTGCAGTTCCTGGGTTTGAACCTGTAATGCTTTTCGTTGTGTTTCCAGATGATTAATTTGTTCTATATCCAAGGCGTAGCCACGACGCGCCAGTTGCTTGGCGGTTGACTCTATTTCATTTCTTAGCAGTTTTGAATCTAGCATATGGGCGGATACTCTTTAGCCTTGGTGACTGTGGAAGGTTATGGTGAAGTATGTAGGTATGGGCTTGTTTTTTCAAAACAAAAACTGATGATATAAACAGCCGGTAAAACAAGAACGGCCCAGATATTGGGCCGCCTCAATAGGTTAGGAAATAACCTTTAAATGTCGCGAGTCCACAATGACGCCATTGCCGGGCCAGTGCCGACGCATAATGAAGCGCCGCCTAAAGCTTTACCCTGCCGCTCCAGTTCGTAATACAAACTGACCACAATACGCAGACCGGTAGAACCGACTGGATGACCCAACGCAATGCCCGAACCATTGAAGTTGCAATTATCCGGGGTCAGGCTCATGCCGAAATCTTCCTTCAGCATCCGCCCTACTCCCAGCCACTGCGCAGCAAAAGCTTCGTTGACTTCCCAATAATTAATGTCATCAAAGCTCAGCCCCGCTTGCTTCAATGCCTTGGGAATGGCGACTGCCGGACCGAGACCCATGACCGCAGGATCAATACCGGCATTGCAAATGCTGACCAGCTTCATCAGTGGCTTGATGCCCAGTTCTTTAGCCTTGTCCACAGACATGACTACAACTGCGCTGGCGCCGTCATTGATGCTGGACGCATTCGCCGCCGTAACAACGCCATCCTTTTTGAAGGCCGGCGACAGCTTGGCGATTTTGTCCATGCTGGCGTCAGGAATAAAATTTTCGTCGGTGTCAAAGAAGGTAGAACCTTTCTTCGACTTCATTTCAACGGCCACGATTTCCCGCTTGAAAATGCCTTCTTGAGTAGACTTGGTGCAACGGTTATGGCTGATAAGCGCCAGTTCGTCGCACTCCTGCCGGGTGATGCCATATTTAGCCGCAACATTCTCGGCGGTCATCGCCATGTGGCCGGGCACCAGTTCGTCAAACAGACCATCATGGATCATGCTGTCTTCAATATTGCCCTGCCCCATCCGGTAGCCCATGCGACCCTTGGGCAGCAGGTAAGGCGCATTGGTCATGCTCTCCACACCCACGACCAAGCCAATTTCAGTCTGGCCCAACATAATGTTTTGACAGGCAATTTCCAGAGCGCGCATCCCGGAGGTGCAATTCTGGTTGACCGATACCGCGCTACTGCTGTGTGGCAGACCTACACGCATACTGACCTGCCGTGCTGGCAGCGAGCCTTGCATCCCACCGTACAACTGGCCCATGCAGATTTCATCGATCTGATCGGCGGGAACGCCAGATCGCTCAATCGCTGCTTTGGCGGCAGTTATCGCCAGTTCGCGGGCTGGCACGTCCTTGAGGGTGCCCATGAATTTCCCAATGGCCGTCCGTGCGGCGCCGACAATCACAACTTCTTTAAGAGCCATTCATTTACTCCTCAGATTTGCAGGGTGGTAACGACAGTGTATGCGCTGGCATGATCGGTGCGGAACTTTTATTGAAGTTCCTTTTTGCTACACCCGCGCCATCGATAGGGTCAACGGTTGCGGATGGACGCTGGAAAGTAAAGCCTATCCTTGGTGTATGTCAATTTCCCTCAGTAAATTGGTTGGCTATCGGTTTTTCATCAATTAAAATGATGGTATAAATAAGCTTTTTAACCATTCTGCGACAGACAAGCTCTGTCGATTATCTTTAGAATAGTCTTTAATAAATGTGCGCATCAGCCGGTTTATCCAGATTTATGGAAACAGCGGAATGCAAAGAAATACTCCGATGACCTTGGGAACAGAGGCCACCTTGGATTCAGCCAAAGGCCAGGCTGTGATCAACGATGGTGAATTTACCGATCTGATCGCCAAACGCAGTCGCAAGTTGCTGACCCTCGCCCATCACCTGTCGGTTTACCGCCCTGAAACTCTGATTCTGACCCGCCCACTGGTCGGCGATTTACTCGCGCAGTCGGCCCAGATGGAGGAACTGCTGGATGCCTATGGCGCCCGTAATAATCAGCAGTGGTCCCGAATTCGGTCGCTCACCGCCACCATCAAACTGTTCGCTCATGTGGGTTATGAACTGCTGCACATCAAGCACTCGTTACCTCTGTACCGGCTGCTGCCCTTGGAGCGGGATTTCGCAGCGGATACGGTCCATTCGTTAAATCACACCCATGACGTTCTAACGCGAGCAGCAAGATGGATATTGACTCAAGCCAGCCGTCTAGGGTTGCCTCTGCCCACTGAGCCGCCAGATCCACAGGATTATCTTGAGCCGCTGCCAGCCGGACGCTTGCCCTGTAACCGCCCGGTGCGCCGGGTTAAAAGCACATCGGAAACCGTCACCTATCTGGCAACGGCTTATCTGAATCTGGCCGCAGACAGCGATTTATTAAACATCGCGGGCCGGACTGAGTCGGTGGATTATGCGCAATGTTTTCCCAAACCGGTCAGCGAGGACAGCCTGCGCTATCTGGATTTTCGTTTTCATAGCCTGCAATCGCTGTACGACACTCACGTTTCCGAAACCGAAATCGAATATCTGGATTCCGACCTGCCGATTCTGCGCGGGCATATCAGCGTGGTCTATCACCTGCTGGAAATCGCTACCCATTTGGCCCATTACTACGAACGCCATCTGAACGTTCTCACCGGCGATTCATCCTTGCGCCGCAAACCGGTCATTACCTCGGAAACCCTGCTCGACATGTTGATGAGCTATTCGATCACCTACGCCGGGCTTTATCTCGATTTGGGACGGCGCTTGTGTCAAGCCATGCTCAAGCGGTATGCCGAAGTCGGCATGATTAAAACGCCGGTGCCCTGCTATCGCGGCTTTCATGTGCGCCCCGCTACGCTGGTCGCCAAGATTGTTCAGCACTACGGCAGCGATGTGAAAATGGAACTGGGCGGCCAGACTTATGACGCCAGTTCCCCGCTTGATCTGTTCCGCGCCAATGAAAAAATCAATGCGCAAAAACGGCGCTGGCTGGTGACGGAAATCGAGCATCTTTCGCGTCCCGATGGCGAATTGTCCGATAGTCAAATCCGCACCACTGTCCTGGATGTCCTGTTCAAGCTGACCGAGCAGGGCAAACTGGTGATTTATCAACAGCCTTTGCAACTGTCTGAAGAATTCAGCCGCGACGGCATTCTGCTGGAGAAGGTCACGGCTGAAATTGCCCGGCTCCAGGCGACCGGGCAGATTGATATTAAAACCGACCTCAGCATCGTCTTCAGCGGCGACCGCCGGGTCTTGAGCGACCTCAAACTGCTGGCTAAATCCGGCTACGGCGAGGATTGCTTTGGCAACAACATCAATCTTCCCAAGGAACTGGCGTATTTGCGCCGGTAGCCTTGATCAGCGCAATCGCACCCCACTGTTTACGATCATCCTTCGCCATCAAGCTCAACTGCTGGAGCCAGTAACCGCTCCAGATGTGGCATGTCGTCGCCCAGCAGTGGCCGCAGATAATCGCGAAATGCGCCAGTCACCTGATTTCCTTCGGCATTGATAAACTCATCCGGCAAGCGCCGGGTCTTGGCCGCAATATCCGCCAGGTTGGCGAGTTCATAGCTCACTGCATAATCGCCGGTGCGGATAATCGCCACCGAACCGCTCATCTGCCGCGCACAAGCGTAGTGCGCCGCCTTTTCGCCCACTTCACGCGCTTCACGGGCGTCCACGCTCGACACCACGCCGGGAAACGAGCGTTGCAGATAACCAAAAGTGTCAGCGCGGACCCGCTTTACTTTCAACTGTGTATGCACGACAGCAGCCAGTTCGTCGGCCAGTGCGCCGCCCGAAAGCTGGATATTGCCATGCGCGTCCACCTGCGGTTCGCGGCCCGCCTTGCGCATCAGATCCGCCGCCAAGGGCGCTTCCCTACCCTTTCATCGCGAGTCGCCCACACCCCTTCCGACAACGCCACGATGCAGCGGCCATGCTGTTTGAGCATCCGGTCAATGTCGCCCAGATAGCGTTCAATCGAAAACTGCCGCTCCGGCACATAAATCAGGTGCGGGCCATCGTCGGCGTACTGACGCGCCAGCCCTGCCGCAGCCGTCAGCCAGCCAGCATGACGCCCCATGATCACCGCAATATAAACGCCCGGCAGCGCCCGCATATCAGCATTAACGCCACTAATCGCGCTGGCGACAAAACGAGCCGCAGAGGGATAACCGGGACAATGATCGTTAATCGGCAGATCGTTATCTATGGTCTTGGGGATGTGGATAGCCCTCAGTTCGTAGCCTTCCCGTCCGGCGTGTTCATGGACAATCCGTACCGTGTCTGATGAATCATTACCGCCGATGTAGAAAAAGTAGCGGATATTGTGCTTTTTGAAGACCTTGAAAATACGGTCACAGTACGCCGCATCCGGCTTGTCACGGGTCGAGCCGAGCGCCGAAGAAGTCGTCTGCGCCACACGTTCTAGATTATGGCGGGTGGCTTCGGACAGATTGACAAAGGCTTCGTCAACGATGCCGCGCACCCCGTGCAACGCGCCCCAAACGGCGGTGACTTCCGGGAATTTACGCGCCTCAAGCGCCGCGCCGACCATGCTCTGATTGATCACTGCCGTAGGGCCACCGCCTTGGGCGATGACTGCTTTACCTGTTAACCGACTCATTAAGCGCATTCTCCAATAGGGATCGTCGGGAGTAGAATTGTTAGGAACCAGTCTTTCTATAGCTGTATTCCAGCGGGAAATCCATACCGCCGCCCGCATAGCCGGATCATCTATGGAATCGCCAGCCGCTAGAATGATAATTTTTCATCCTGACGCTGGAACCTATTGACCAAGGGATGTTGAATATCCCGATTACTGAATTAATGGCCGTAGCTAATTTATTCCTATTACTCTGTAAGCCCGTAAGAATTAGAAAATACTTGGAGTAAAACGCATGGATTTCAACTCATATGTTTGGCAACTCTATAAAGAATCTGCTGAGGGAAAAGCAGCAATTGAAACCTATGCAGACCTTTACAAGAATATCTTGGACGAAAATCTCAGGTTAGAATTAGGATTTAATACTTTTAACCCACAAGATAAAACTTGGGAATTTTCTAAAGCTATAATAGATGGATGCTCAGATATAATACTTAATAATATATCAGAAGCTGCTTCTTTATTTGAAGAAATCATTGCAGATCAAAGCGATGAGTTGCTTGATTTATTAGTTAGAGCTTTCTGTAGGCTTGTATACGAGATTTCCAGAATACTTTTTTCCCTATTTTTTCGACTCGCAGTTTTATTTATTTGGCAATTTATGTCATATATTCAATATTCCGTTGCCGGAAATTCCTAAAAAAAGAGATATTGAAAAGAGATTGCATTATTATTTTGATCTGTGCCAAGCATTGTATGAATTTCGCAAAATCGTAATTTTTCTCCTGAGGAACTTTGTGCATTTTTATACTCATTTTCGTTAAATTTTCTTACACAAGAAATTGAAGATATACTTCCAAAACCCATGAATGTTTGGATTATTGGTGGCGGTATAAACCAGAATGGAGACTCAGAATGGCTTGATAATTCTGGAGATAATTCAATTACATATTGGCAAGGAAACGTAGATACGAAAAGGGGAGACATTGTATTAGTTTACTGCTTATCCCCAAGGAGCTACATACATTCTGTATGGCGTGCCAAAACAGATGGATTTATTGAACCATTTTTCTACTTCTACAACTCTATTTGGATATGCAGTCCTATTAAAATAGTCCCTATAACTTACGAAGAATTACGGAACGATCCGATACTTTCACAAAATGGCCTAGTGAAAGGCTCTATGCAAGGTATAAATGGGCGCAAATTTACATTTGTGGAATATGAAGCTATCTTGGATCTTCTGCAAAGAAAAGGCCAGGATATATCTGTTCTTCCCAAGTTAGAACCACTTCTTAATATCAGTACAAATGTAAATATCAAAGAAGAAAAAGATGTGGAAAATCAACTCATAGAACCATTATTAGGAAAATTAGGTTATACAAACAACGATTGGACTAGGCAAATGGCAGTCAGAATGGGTAGTGGTGAGAAAATTTATCCTGACTATGCGTTCTTCATAAAAGAAGGTAGAGGGGAAGAACAGGCCAAGATGATACTTGAGGCTAAGTATCGTATCAGGACTCAAAAGGAGCTTTTCAAGGCATACTGGCAGGCAAAATCCTATGCTCTCAGATTACAGTCCAGAGTGTTCGCAATAGCTGCGATTGAAGGTCTATGGATATTTTCGCTCGAAAAATCAGGCTTTGGATTTGAAAAGCATGTTTATAAAACCTGGAAAGAAACTTACCATCCCGATATATTCCCAACTATCCTTAACTTAATTGGAAAGCAATCAATAAAAAAGATTAAAGCTGGTGGGAATTAGAAAATAATTATAACCACACTTAACGCATAGATCATCAAGGATTAAACCGCTTTAACCGTTCTGCATCCAGCACCGTAATTTTCTTACCCTTCACCGCAATTAACCCATATTCCGTCAAATTGTGCAGTATCCGCGACAGTGTTTCCGGCGTCAGATTTAGCCGCGAAGCGATAACGTGCTTGCTGGCGGGCAATTCACATTCAGCCGCGCTGTTAGTGGTGGAGTCGGCTAATTGCAGCAGAAAGCCGATCACCCGCTGGGTGGAAGAACGCAGCGAATAATCCTCCACATCCTGAATCAAACTGTGCAGCCGCATACTCAGCCCCGCCAGCATACGGCAGGCAAACGCGCTATCGCCATTGATCGCGGCAAATAAACCCTGCTTGGCAATGTACAACACGCGGGAATCAACCAATGCTTGCGCAAACACCGGACTGGGCATTTCCAGAAACATGATCGCTTCGCCAAAACACTGTCCCGATCCAACCAGTGCCACCACCTTTTCATTGCCTTGAGCTGAGGAGAACGCCAGCTTGATTTGCCCGTCTACGACTACATAGAAACCGTCCAGCACATAGCCTTTCTGAAACAGCATTTGCCCTTTAGCCAATTCAATTTCCCGCGTTCCCACCGCGAGACTCTGAATTTCACTATCCCGTAATTGCTGAAACAGCGGTAATTGAGCCAGCATCCCGCCCACATCAACAGGCAATTTCATGGTTTATTACCTCACTGATCGCGAAACTTGACTCATATCAAGGCGAGATTCACCACAATCATAGTATTTTCTATGAACTTCACACCGTGATTATGGAGCCGCTAATGACATCGTCTGCAATTGTACCTCAAATAGCCTTATTAAACCTGGGATTCCGTCCCTTTTTCCTGGGCGCTGCCGTGTTTGCGATAGTGTCTATTGCCGTTTGGATGGGTGTTTACGCCTTTCAACTGCCTTTACAGCTAGATGATGGTATAAACATGCTTCAATGGCACGCCCACGAAATGATCTATGGATTCGCGATGGCAGTGATTGCTGGATTTCTGCTAACCGCAGTAAAAAACTGGACCGGCGTACAAACCATTTACGGATTAAAGCTATTAGGATTATTCACCCTATGGGCTGCGGTAAGAATCCTGTTTTTATTCGGAACCCGCTTTATCATCCTCGCTACAATTGTGGATATTCTGTTCATGATGGGGCTGATCATTGCCGTAGCTTATCCAGTGATCAAGGTTAAACAATGGAAGCAAATGGGCATCATGTCAAAGTTATTGTTATTGACCATTGGCAATATCTGCTTCTATCTAGGTGCGGCTGGACTCATTGAAAATGGCGTTCATATAGGCATCTACGGTGGGCTTTATCTGATCATTGGACTCATGCTGACAATGGGCAGAAGGCTCATTCCATTTTTTGTTGAAGTGGGTGTTGGCTATCCAGTAAAACTGTTTAATTCGCTATGGTTGGATTTATCCAGTCTCGTCCTGTTCCTGGCATTTTTTATCGTTGAATTATTTATTGGCAATCAACAAATAGCCGCGATCCTGTCCTTCGGACTGTTCATCATCACTACCGCCCGATTGATCGGCTGGCATACCGTCGGAATCTGGAACCAGCCCTTATTATGGAGTTTGTTCATCGCCTTCCTGTTCATTGATATAGGTTTTTTGTTAATGGCACTGCACCCACTCTTCAATGTATCGAAACTGCTGGCAATCCACGCTTTCAGCTTTGGCGGAATCGGCATTGCCACCTTGAGCATGATGGCTCGCGTCTCACTCGGCCACACCGGCAGAGATGTAAAAGTCCATCAGTAGCAGTCACCATTGCTTTAGTCGTGCTGATTGTGGGAACCGTGGTCAGAGTAGGATTGCCGCTTATTGCTCCCAACCATTATTTAATCTGGATACTGGTCTCGCAAATACTGTGGATCACGGCATTTCTG
>JAAUTD010000078.1 GCA_012031845.1 Synechococcaceae cyanobacterium SM1_2_3 | reverse complement strand
TGCCTTGATTCCAGCAGACGGCGACTCCGATTGTCAACACAATCATCCGGTACCGACAGATAGTCCATCTCTCTTACCCACTTTTACAAAAGGCTTCAAAGATAAATCTGACCGGCTAAAGCCGGTGGTTTTAACCTTACTTCGGACAATAAAATTTGCTGATTTGGATGAAGACGCAAAGGGCTTCAAATAGCTTCATTCTTGGGACATACGCTACAAAAATTTCTCCTTACTTCCCCTAAAGAGTTCCGAAAAATTGCCGATACCAATTTCAAGGCGGGGGAATCCCGCTACAGTTTCGGCAGGTTGCCTGCTCAGGTTGCCTGAATTCACGAATGTCGAGGAGATATCGTCATGTCTATGTTAACCATCAACCATAACCAAATGTCACTGAACGCCCAACGGCAGCTATCTCTGAGCGGCGGCTTGCAGAGAACCACTATGGAGCGGTTGTCGTCGGGCTTGCGCATCAACTCTGCTAAGGATGACGTGGCGGGCGTGGCGATCGCTGATCGTATGAGCAGCCAGATTCGTGGTCTCAACCAGGGAGTGCGCAACGCCAACGACGGTATCTCCTTGGCGCAGACCGCAGAAGGCGCGCTGCAGGAATCCACCAGCATCCTGCAGCGGATGCGCGAACTGGCGGTGCAGTCGGCCAACGACACTAACGCCGGTACGGATCGCGCTTCGTTGCAGAAAGAAATCGGGCAGTTGCAGCAGGAACTGAACCGCATTGCGAATACGACAGCTTTCAACGGCAAGAACCTGATTAATGGCACCTTTAACGCTCAGAAGTTCCAAGTCGGTGCCAACGCCAATCAGACCATTTCAATCAGCGCGGGCAATGCGCAAGCCACAGCGATGGGCGCGCACACTGTCCAGGCATCTACCACTTCAGCAGCAGGCAGTGGCGGCATTTCGGCGGCAGTCAGCGGCCAAGTTGCCAGCGCTACTACTAATGCTACTACTGCAGGCACCCTGAAGATTGCGGGTGCACTCGGCACTGCCGACGTCACTGTCAAGGCGGGCGAGTCCGCACGGACTATCGCAGCGAATGTGAATGATAAAAGCGCGCAAACCGGCGTGAGCGCCCGAGCCACCACACAACTGCAACTGACAGCCTCGGGCGTCGGCGCCAGCGGCGGTACGGTGAGTTTCTCTCTGAGGGGACAAAACGTCGTAGACGGCGGCACGACCACCCAAAATGTGGACATCAGCTACAACCTGACAGCCAGTGGAGCTGACGGCAGCGGTGATGACAGTTCGCTGGCAGGTCTGGCGGCTACCATTAACAGCTATACCGGCACCACGGGCGTGACCGCCAAGTTGAATCAGGGCAAGACCGGTCTGATTCTCGAACAGGCGGATGGTTATGATATTCAGTTGACAGGCAAGACTGACTCGACCTTGGGATTTGTGGTGGAAGGACTCACGTTTGATGCGACGAGTGAAACCGCGGTCACAGCCAGTGGCGGCTACCAGTTGGCAGGAGCCAGCGCAGGCGTCGCGAACGGGGCTTCTGGTACTATTAAGGTAGGCGGAGAGGTGACGTTTGAATCCGGCAGAAGCTTCAGCGTTACGGCTTCGGCCACCAATGTGCTGGGAGCTGCAACTGGAGCCGCCGCCGCTGCGAGTGGAATTGGCACATCCCAACTGAATACGGTCGCTGATGTGAATATTGCCAGCCAGATCGGTGCGAACGACGCCATTAGCGTCATTGATAATGCCCTAGCTTTTGTTGATGACCTGCGCGCTGAATTCGGCGCAGTGCAAAACCGCTTTGCTTCAACCATCAACAACCTGCAAACCACGGCGGAGAACATCAGCGATGCGCGGTCGCGGATTCAGGATGCCGACTTCGCCAAGGAAACTGGGAATCTGAGTCGGTCGCAAATTCTGCAACAGGCAGGTACCGCGATGCTTGCCCAAGCCAACCAGTCGCAGCAAAGTATATTGCAATTACTGGGTTAAGCTTGATTTCCGCTGCCCAGCGGCGCGGCGGCGGCTCCCTCCCCTTCCGGGGAGGGCAGAGCGAGGAGCAAGAAGTGGTTAGCCACTGGCCTGCAATGCTTCAGACACCTCGTTTTGCTCTCCCGGCAGGGAGAGGGGCTAAATCGCGTTCAGGGTAGGGAAGACCCGTAATAGCGAATTTCCCGGCGTGAGCGCCTGGACCCAAGGAGACCGTTGCCATGTCGTCGAACATTACTACTATCAGCGCCTTGCCTACTCCAATCAGGGCTGAACCTAGGATCCCGGCTGGCGTCGAGGAAAGATCAACGCGCCCTGCGCAAAGCGTCAAAGAATCACCTGTGCAACCCGACGTTACTTCCTCCACACCCACGGAACCTTTGGCTTCGCAAGCAGCAAAACCGGGTTCAGGGCTTCAGGAGAGCAAATCCCAAGAAACCAAATCTCCGATAGACAAACTCCAGGAGAGCAAATCCCAAGACCCGAAAGCCTTGGCGAGCATGGTGGATGAACTCAATCAATACTTCAAAGAATTGCCACGAACAACCCATCTTCAGTTCACTATTGATAAGAAAGCCGATCAAGTCGTAGTCAAAGTGATGGATGTCGAACAAGACAAGGTGATCCGCCAGATTCCGCCGGAAGAGCTTCTGAAGCTGGCGACTTCCATCAAGGAGAGGATCGATATAGCAGCGGAAGAACTAGAGCAGGCTGCACTAACCACAGGCAAATCGGCATCAAAGGCATCTCCTCTGGACAGTTTGTTATTACGCGACTGGGTTTAAGCAAGAGTTCGCTGACTATCATGAATGTCTGCCCTTACCTAACATCCCACTTTCAATTTCAAGGAGGCATCCATGGCTAACATCACATCAATGGGTACGGGATCAGGCTTGGATATCAGTTCTCTGGTATCGCAGTTGGTCTCCGCTGAGACGACTCCGGCTGCTAACCGGATCAACAAGCGTGAAGCTAAATTCCAAGCAGATCTCTCAGCGATCGGCGTTTTTAAAAGCGCCCTTTCCGAATTTCGCTCCTCGGCCTTTCCGCTGAGCCTGTCCTCCACGCTCACTGCCATGAAAGCGTCGTCAGGCAATTCCAGTCTGTTTACCGCAACCGCTGGCTATTCCACCTTGGCTGGCAGTTACAACGTCAAAGTCAATCGGGTAGCTCAGGCACATTCGCTGGAACTGGCGAACGCCGTCAACAAGGACGCACAGTTCAATGACGGAACCCTGAAAATTACGGTGGGTAGCGGCGTCAGTCGCGAGATTGCCATCGACAGCACCAACAACACGCTGGAGGGCATTGCCGGGGCAATCAACAAGGCCGGAGCAGGCGTTACCGCCACTATCCTCAACAGCGGCGACAATCGCCAGATCACCATCAAATCCACCGCGACCGGCGCAACTAACACCATCGACATCGAGGTCACTGGCGCTGACGAAGTCGGCAAGCTCAGCCTGGCGTCAATCTTTGACGATAGCGGAACGGCCACCGGACTCAAGCAGGTTCAGGCGGCTCAGGATGCCAGTATTACCATTGATGGCAGCGGTACGGAAACCACCAGTTCATCCAATATTTTCCTGTTTACCAGCGGTAGCCTGTCCGGGGTGAGTCTCGAAGTCAAATCAGTAGGCGAAAACGCCGCCGCCAGCACGGCTACGTTGACGATTGGACGCAATACCGCCTCGGCTACTGAAGCCGTTGATACTTTTGTAAAGGGATTTAATAGCCTGCTTACCACTATCAAATCCCTGACCAGCTATGACGCTAAGACGAAACAGGCCGGACCGCTGGTCGGTGACGCCACGGTGCGGTCGGTCAACTTCCAGCTTAAAAAAATGCTCGGCGAATCCATGTCCAGCACATCCGCCTACCATAACCTGTCAAGCATCGGCGTCGAGACGCAACGGGATGGCTCTTTGAAGTTTGACAGCAACAAGCTCACCGCGGCGCTGGCAGCGGATCCAACCGCAGTGTCCAAATTGTTCGCCGGCGCCGTAGCCAGCGAAAGCGAACCTGCAAGCGAAGGACTAGGAAATCGCCTGACCGCTTACTTGGACAAATTGATCGGTAGCGGTGGAACTCTGGACAGTCGGCTGAGCACCATCAACCAAAATATTGGCAGCTTGAGCGACGCACGCGAAACCCTGAGTATGCGAATGGAAAAACTGGAAATGCGCCTGATCAAGCAGTTCAGCGCGATGGACACACTGGTCGCGCAAATGCAAGCAACCGGCACTTATTTAACGGCGCAGTTTGAAGCCATGAGCAACAGTAACAACAGATAGATCAGCGCGAACACGGATCCGCTATGGCCGATATTGGTAACCTCAGCCCTCTGACTGGCGTCAACCCGACACTGGACAGAGCCGCTCATGCCGCCCGATCCGCGCCGATTGAACCCGCCACGGTTCAAAATGCGACCGCCCAACCGCTGAACAGTCCGCAAGCGGCAGTCACACAGTCCCCTACCGCTAGCCACGCTGAATGGCGGCGAGAGGCCAACCCTGACAGCCAGCGCCAGAACCGGAACCCGCATCCGGGGGAAACCGCGCTAACCCGCGATCAACTCAACGACCTGCTTGATCGCCTGAACCAGTGCATGATCCGCCGCAACATTCGCCTGCAATTTGAGGTGGATGACAGCGGCAAAACTCTTGAAGTTCGCATCATTGATCTGGAAACTCACACCGTGGTGCGACGAATGACCGTGGAGGATGTTTTAGCGTTCATGTATTCCTTCAACGAACTGGAAAGTCAGCAAGATCAACAAACAGTAGGCGATAACCGAGTAAACTATCCAGAAAGCGGGCACCTGCGGGTTGAAGGCGGATTGTTACGGGTTACGGCATAAGGGAGCGGTGCATTCTATTCAAGTGCAACCGTCCGGCTGCCAGATTCTCACGCCAATGATCCCTGCTTGTTCATTAAGTCAGCAATTCAGAGGCTGTACAAAAACTAAGCCGTTGATAAATCAAGTTGTAGGGCCGGTTTCAACCGGCCTTGGCGGGGTAAATCCCGCCCTACATTCTTTATCAATCAGTTAGTTAGTTTTTGTACAGTCTCTCAGTATTCATTTACCCTTTTGGCATCGGTTTTATGTAGGAGCGCGGCTTTAGCCCGCGACCCTCGCGGCCTGAAGGCCGCCCCTACAGGGGTGTTTTCAGCACCTGCTACCCCGCTTGGAAACGTGCAACACCTATTGGGAAACGGTATTACTCATCCACCGCCAGCCAATCCCATCGTTCGGCGATATAGATCTCATGCGGATTAAATCCGGCCTTGTACGCCATTTTTTCGCAGTGCTGAACCCAATAACCCAGATAGGCCCATTTCAATCCCAGCCGCTGTGCTTCGGTGATCTGCCACAGAATGGCAAAGGCGCCCAGGCCGCGTCGGCTCTCCAGCGGGTCAAAAAAGGTGTAAACCGCTGACAGGCCATCATCCAGCCGATCCACGACGGCCACCGCCAGCAAGTCGCGGTCACGGCGAAACTCGCACAGCCAGGTCGGACACCAGCGCGAAGTGATAAAGGACCAATAGCTGTCCGGGCTGGCCGGATCCATGCCGCCGCCGGCATGTCGTTCTCTGATGTAGCGTGCGAACAAGTGGAAATGCTCATCATGAAATTGCGCTTCGCCGATGTGAATGTGCAAATCCTGATTGCGGCTCCATATGCGCCGCTGCGAACGGTTGGGGCAAAACTGCTCAACCGGAATCCGCAATGAACGGCAGGCAGTACAGCCCCGGCAATGCGGCCGGTAAACGTGATCGCCGCTGCGCCGGAATCCCAAATCAGCCAGTTGGGTATAAATCCGGCCATCGGTAGCTTCCGGGTCGGCGACCAGATTGCGCGCTTTTCGGCCCGGCAGATAACTGCATGAATACTCGGTAGTCAGGAACATGCGCAGATCGTACAGCGAAATATGGTGATTGCTCATGGCGGCGCGGCGGGAGTCGGTAGGTCAGTCAACAGGTCGTCATCAAGCCGCCAGAGTCCATCCTGGCCCGGCAGGATGCAATAGCGTTCCAGCAGTTGCAGAAAAGTCGTGCGGGGAATTTCCACTGCGCCCATCCGGCTCAGATGCGCGGTATGCACCTGGCAATCAATCAGGGTGAATCGCCAGCGCCGCAGTTGCGCCGCCAGCGCCACCAGCGCGACTTTGGAAGCGTCGCTCATCAGGCTGAACATGGATTCGCCATAAAAAACCCGGCCCACCGCCACCCCATACAGACCGCCCACCAGTTGGCCCTCATGCCAGCTTTCGATGGAATGGGCGTGACCCAGCCGGTGCAGCCGGACATAAGCCCGGTTCATTCCGAGGTGATCCAGGTGCCGACATCTTGCCCACGCGGCGCGGCGCAAGCGTCAATCACGGCGGCAAAATCAGTGTCAGCGGTCACGGTGAATACGCCTTTTTTCAAGGTTTTGCGCAGGCTGCGCGCGATATTGACCGCTTCCGGGAATAGCACCAGACGCGGGTCTGGCGACCACCACAGAATCGGCTGGTCCGGCGAGTACCACGGAAAAATGCCCAGCCGATAGGCGCGCAACAGGCGACGCGGCGACAGATTGCACCAGCGGCCAGCAGACCATCGGGTTCGGTCAGGGCGCGGCACGGCGGGGGAAACGGCTGGTTGTCATCATTCGGGTCCAGCCACGGCAGGCGCATCGGGCGTCACCTCGGCGCGGTAGGGTGAATGTTGCAGCAGTTCTTGCGCATAGTGCTGGACGGCGGGCGTTTCGCGGTTGAGAAAATCGGCAATCACTTCGCGGAAACCAGGATGGGCGATCCAGTGGGCGGAATAAGTGATCGTCGGCAAAAAGCCCCGGTAAATTTTATGTTCGCCCTGAGCGCCCGGTTCAAACCGCTGCAAGTCCTGCTGGATGCAGTATTCCAAGCCCTGATAATAGCAGGCTTCAAAATGCAGACTGTCATGATCGGCGCGACAGCCCCAATGTCGGCCATAAAGCGTACTGGCGCTGCGAAAGCTGATTGCGCCAGCCACTTCAATGCCTTGGTCAAAAGCCAGAACCAGCATCAACTGATCGCCCAGGGTTTCGGCAATCTCCTGAAAGAACGGCAGGGTCAGCGTCGGCATTCCACCCAGGCGCTGGAAAGTGGAGCGGTAAAATTCATGCGTGATATGCCATTGTGCTTCGCTAAGTTCCCGCCCGCTGAGAATCCGTAATTCCAGTCCGGCCTCGCGCACCAGTCGCCGTTCGCGATTGATATTCTTGCGGCGCTTGGCGGTAAAACTGTCGAGAAAATCCTGAAAATCGCGGTAGCCGCGATTCCGCCAATGGAACTGACAGCCAATCCTGGACATAAAACCCTGTGTTTGTAGTTGCTCACACTCGGTCGGCGTCGGAAATAACCAGTGGATCGAAGACAGATGCTGGCGCTGGGCCTGTTCCAGCACATGTTCAATAATCGCCGTTGCCGTCGCTTCGGGATGCGGCTGATTCGGCGCGAGCAGCAGGCGGGGACTGGTGGCCGGGGTGTAGGGAATCGCGCTCACCAGTTTGGGGTAATAAGCCAGGCCATGCCGCCGGTAGGCTTCCGCCCAGCCCCAGTCAAATACGAACTCGCCGTAGGAATTGAATTTCAGATAGAGCGGCGCCGCGCCCAATAACTGACCCTGTTCATCGCGGCAGAGGACATGCTGCGGCAGCCAGCCGGTGCGCTCGCCCACGCAGTGATGCCGCTCCAGGGCGCTGAGGAATTCATGGCTGAGAAAGGGATTGTGGTCGGGAACCAGCGCGTTCCACTCGGCGGCGGGGATATGGCTCAACGTGTCGAGGCTTTCAATGCGCATGTTCAGCGGTTTCGGCGGTCGTGGTTGAAAAGTAGGCGAGCTAAATTGGAACGGGAAAAGCCGCGTCGGTTCGCCTTCGCGGGTTGCGACGTGAAACGGGCATCCTGCCCGTTGTGCCGATAACGGGCTGTAAGCTTGTTATACGGCAACCACTCAAAATAAGATTGCCAAATTAAAGGGGCAGAACTTTCGCTCCATCCGTTCGCCCTGAGCCTGTCGAAGGGCGTTCATTGGTAAATAAAAGGGTTCGGCAGGCTCACCCCGAACGGTTTTAAACCAGAATCGAAAGTCCTGAGGGGAGTTTGTCCACGACCGCCAAGTGAGCCAAGAAGGCTTCGGCTTCAGTTGCGCCCATTTCAATAGGATGCCGCTTGTTATGAAACAGAATGAAGCGGCGAATTCAGTCTGCATAAGCTTGTTTCGTGCGAATGCTGTAATGCTTCAACTGGATTTTTTGCGAGCCTTATCCAATAATTTCGGGGGTTCAGGCATGAGCGCAAGAGGAGTTGGAGTAGAACGAAATAGGATGTGAGTTTTTGCGGAACTCATTGATACTTTATGTAAGCTGTTGTAGATTTATTAATTATACACCGGTCTGGTGTAGAAGAATTGCCCCTTTTAGGAAGTCTACTGCTCGTTAGATTTCAAGGAAAACTAATTTGAGAATCAAAGAAGCAATAACGCGCCTCGGTTATTTCTGGATTCCTGGAAATGACGCTAATAGGTTCCAGGGACATTGTTTATTAACGACGGAGGCGAAATATTACTCGAAATACTTGGTTTGCTCGATAACAGCATAGAGGCACTTAATGGACATGATGACTTATCTAGAGTTACTGGCTTACTAGAGGGCGAGGGATACGTAACACTAGTAGACTGCTTTTACAAAAACAAAAAAATTTCATTTGGAACCATTTCAAAATCTGTCGTTAGAGCAGGTAAGGCGTATTTTGGTATCGGTTTCAGCAAAGAAGACGAAATTAAATTTAATAAATTCGATTTTTGTGTCGAAGGCCTTGATGAATGGGTATCAAAGTCCGGATTGGTCGTTACTTACACCCATGATTTTCGAAATGCACATATCTCATACACTCCCCAAGAGGAAATAAGTTACCAACTTAATAGCAATTTCGATCTAAGAATTAAATTCAGATATTCTCTCCCAGGCTTGGTGATTGGCACTGAGGCAAAAATTTCACAATACGCTTACTTCAGCATTTCATCACCAGAAGACCGTGATATATCGGACTTTATAGAGATTGCATTCAAGATTACCAGTTTTCTGTGCTTTGCCACAGACGCCACAGTGAGCCTTAAAGACGTTAAAGTGTTTGGAAGCTCTTATATACAAACAACTCCAGAAAACAAAAAATATTCTTTAACAATTAAGCTATATTATAGAAGTACGCCTTTTGCCGAAGCCCCTCCAAAGGTCAGCTATCATTCACTTCTATTCAGTCATAAACAGATTGAAATAAATGCTCAAGAAATATTGCAGCGCTGGCTTCAGGCGTACACCGTCATTGACCCAGTTCTTTGGCTCTATTTCTCAACTCGTTACGGTCACTACCATTATTTAGAAGGTAGATTTTTGGCCTTGGCCCAAGCTATAGAAACCTATCACAGGCGCACCAATGACGATGTATTAATGGATGTGTTGGTTTTTAGAAGCTTGGTTGCAACTACACTACGTAATTGCCCTAAAGCTAACCGCCGATGGCTTCACGGTCGAATCATCAGAGGAAATGAGCTTCCGCTAGGAAAACGACTAAAGAATATAATTGAGCCATTCAAAAAATACTTTGGAAGCAGTAGCGATAGAAACAAATTAATAAGAAATATTGTCGATACAAGAAATTATTTAACGCATTATAGTAATGAGTCAAAGAGCAAGGCACTGCAGGGCGTATCCTTATATGTTCTGTGTGAGCAACTAGAGGGTATCATACAGTTACATTTGCTTTCACAACTCGGGTTTTCTGAAACAGAAATCGAGGGCATATTGAAATCAAATGATCAGCTCCGACAAAAGGTCAAAAAAAAGTCTAACGTGCGCTTCCACCGGACCCCTCGCCGTGCCGGCGGGCTTATTTGTAGCCGTGGGTTTAGTTGTGGCGCGGCGGGGGTCCGGTGAAGCTTAGGGTTACATCTTCATCTCGCTCCCACGCTCCAGCGTGGGAGCAAGTCCAGACGCTCCGGCGTCTCGTTGAGCGAAGGCTCGCGCCGCTGGAGCGGCGAGATGGCGTTCCCACGCCGGAGCGTGGGAACGAGAAGGCTTGATGGGCACCCACGCTCCAAATCCAAAAACACGAATGAGTATTTGACTGGATGGGACGAGATCGCTACCGCATTCACAACCAGACCGCTCCGCATTTCCTTACCTGCACCGCACTGAAATGGTTGCCGTTGTTCGCACAACCTGCCAACGCAAAAATCCTGCTTGATTCGCTGACCTACTTACAGCATCAAGATCGCTTGGTTCTGTATGGCTACGTCATTCTGGAAAATCACTGCCACTTGCTCGCCGCTGCCGCGAACTTGAGCCAGTCTATCACCAGCTTCAAGTCCTTTACCGCCGCGCAGATCATTAAGCGTCTGACCGATCTTCAATCTCCTGTGCTGGAACTCCTTGCTCATCACAAGGCCCGGCACAAGGTTGATCGTGATCATCAGCTCTGGCAGGAAGGGTATCACCCCGTGGAAATCCAGAGCGAGATGATGATGCGGCAGAAATTGGAATATATTCACAACAACCCGGTTGCCAGGGGCTATGTAGATGAACCGGTGCATTGGCGGTATTCCAGCGCCCGCAACTACATGGGACAGACCGGGCTGATTGCGGTCGAGACCCGATGGTGATTAATCCGCGCCGCTGGAGCGGCTCCGACGGCATTCACACGTCCGCGCCGGAGTTTCAAACCGAAGCTGACGGTCTGAACCGCAGATAACGCTGATTCTAGGGTGACGCGGATGACCGAATCTGCGTATCTCTATCATCTATGGAAATCTGTGGTTCAGACGGTAGGATGCTGATGGTCTGAACCGCAGATAACGCCGATTCCAAGATGAAGCTGATGACGGCATCTGCAATAACTCCGTCGCTGCCTGCTCCACGTTTCCAGCAGGCCACCTTGAAATGCTCACCACAGGACTAAATTTTGGCGCAGGCACATCGAATCAAGACTGAACCTTCCGCGCTTCGGGCAAATATCCTCGGTTTTCTAAACGGAGTCTTGCGCGAGATTGGCTTCTGGCTGTTCGCCGCAGCGGCGCTGGGAATGATGCTCGCGCTGGCTACCTTCAATCCTGACGATCCGGCCTGGACCCATACCGCCCAAGTGGCCCGGTTTCATAATCTGGGCGGGCTGGTCGGGGCCTGGTTCGCCGATGTCAATCTGTATTTTTTCGGTTATCCCGCTTATCTGTTGCCGCTGGGCGTGGCGTTTGGCGGCTGGCGCTTGTTCCAGCGTGGCGGTCTGCTGGAGCTGGATGGCGAGGTTGTGCTGCTGCGGGTGCTGGGTTTTATCGTGACGCTGACGATGGCCTGCGGGCTGGCGGCGCTGCACCTGCATCCGGCGCCGGGAACCGTGCCGGGGGCCGGATCAGCGGGCGGGCTGGTCGGGATTCACATCAGTCAATTCCTGATTAAGGCGTTCCAGTTTGCGGGCGGTAATCTGTTCATGTTGCTGCTGATGCTGGCGGGCGTGACTCTGGCAACCGGATTGTCCTGGCTGACGTTGTTCGATGGCGTCGGTCGTGTGGTGTTCACACTGATCGAATGGATCGGCGCACTGTCGGTAGCGCCCTTGCGCCGGTCCCGCATTGAACCAAACGCTGACGGCGAAGAAGCGGAGCCGACGGCGGTCGAGGTTGAGGTTGCGCCCGCGCCCGCTCAATCCTTATCCCGCCCACTGCTAGCGCATTGTTTGCGCCAGGCGACGCAGTGGCCGCTGAGATGGTGGCGAGCGCGGTTATCGGACGCCGCAGCGTCTGAAACCCCGATAACGGCTGATTTGGACGATCATTGGCCGCCGCCGGTTTCCTCTCCCGTGACTTTGCAGAAATCCGGTTCAGCGGCGCCCGTTGTCGCCAATGCGCCCACCAGTCGCCCTGCCGGGCGGATTGAGCCGATGTTTGATGCGCCATCGGATCGGGAAGCGCCGCCTTTGCCGCAAGAACGGGAATTGTCAGGGCTGGATATGCTCACGCTGGTGCCGACGGCCGCGCCGATCCGGTCTGCCGCCGCCCCGCCGCTGACGGTTCCCGCCTCTCCGCCAAAGCCTGCTGCGAAAGCGGGTTCAGTGCGAAATGATGAGGCCGCCGGGAATTTTAACCCGCAGTTGACCGTCATCCCGCGCTCGGCTCCACCTTCGCCATATTCGTCGCCTTCGATTCCATCACCGCCCGCTGCGCCTGCGCCATTGCGGAACCGGCCAGCAGCAACGCTGCATGGCTTGCCGCCGCTGAACCTGCTCGATCCGCCACAGGTCAACGCAGCCGGTTATTCCGCAGAAACTCTGGAGCAGATGTCGCGCCGGGTGGAAGTCCTGCTCAAGCACTTTGGCATTGAGGTCACGGTAGTGGCGGTGGAGCCTGGTCCGGTGATTACCCGCTTTGAGATCGATCCGGCTCCAGGCGTTAAAGTCAGTCAGATTAATAATCTGGCCAAGGACTTGGCGCGTGGCTTGTCAGTGATCAGTGTGCGGGTGGTCGAGATTATCCCCGGCAAATCGGTGATTGGTCTGGAAATTCCCAATCAGAAACGCGAGATCGTCTATTTGCGGGAAGTGTTGGGCGCACCGATTTACACCGAAACAGCTTCACCACTGACGCTGGCCCTGGGCAAGGACATCGGCGGCAATCCGATGGTCGCCAACCTGGGGAAAATGCCGCATCTGCTGGTGGCGGGCACTACCGGTTCCGGCAAATCGGTGGCGATTAACGCGATGCTGCTGAGCCTGCTGTATAAAGCGCCGCCCAGTGAAGTGCGGTTGATTCTGGTGGACCCGAAGATGCTGGAGCTGTCGGTGTACGAAGACATCCCGCATTTGCTGACGCCTGTCGTCACCGACATGAAGGAAGCGCCAACGCCTTGCGCTGGTGCGTGGCGGAGATGGAACACCGCTATCGGCTGATGGCGGCGCTCAAAGTCCGCAACATCGCCGGTTTTAACCGCAAAATCATGGATGCGCAGGCCGTCGGCGACGGGATCGGCGATCCGCTGTGGCGAGCTGATGGCTTTTCAGCGCAAGCGCCCCTGTTGCAACCGCTGCCGTTTATCGTCGTCGTCATTGACGAACTGGCTGATTTGATGATGGTGGTCGGCAAAAAAGTCGAGGAATTGATTGCGCGGCTGGCGCAGAAAGCGCGTGCGGCGGGCATCCACCTGATTCTCGCTACTCAGCGCCCGTCAGTGGATGTCATCACCGGGCTGATCAAGGCCAACATCCCCACGCGCATTGCTTTTCAGGTGTCGTCGCGGATTGATTCCCGCACTATCCTGGAT
>JAAUTD010000077.1 GCA_012031845.1 Synechococcaceae cyanobacterium SM1_2_3 | reverse complement strand
AGCCCGTTCCCGAATCCGCAGCGCCACATGGTCAACGCCCATCGCCACAATCACTGGCGCGCTCATGGTCTCGGCCTGGTAGCGCAGCGCCACCGCGTAGTGATCGGGATTGGTGATAATTACATCGGCAGTGGGCACATTTTCCATCATTCGCCGCTGGGCGAATTCCTGCTGCAAGCGGCGAATCCGGCTTTTGACTTCGGGCTTGCCTTCGTTGTCCTTCATCTCATCGCGGACTTCCTGCTTGGTCATCCGCAACTGGTTTAAGTGGGAGATAATTTGAAAGGGCACATCCACCCCGGCCACCAGAATCATTGGCAGGGTCAGGATCAGAAAAATCCAGCCCAAAATCTGGGCGGTGTGAGCCAGAGCCGGTAACAACGGCTCCCGGCCCAAGTGCAGCAATTCCGGCTCGTGGGTCCAGAGCAGGATGACGGCCACTACCGCGACGATCAGGAACTTGGCGAGAGCCTTGACCAGTTCCATCAAGGATTGCCAGGAGAACAGGCGAGCCACGCCCTTGATTGGATCCAACCGCTCCCACTTGAACGCCCAGACTGAAAGTCCAGCCGCCCAGCGCCAGCGGCGCACACAGGGCAATCACCAGCAACAGGCCGAAAAACGGAGCCAGCAACAGCAGCAGATCAGTGAACGCCTGCCCCAGCACCACCGGAATTTGATTCGGGTCGCGGATTTTTGCGGATCAAGCACCAGACCGAGGCGCATTTGCGCGGCCAGACCCTTGACCAGATCCGGCCCCAGAATCAGAACACCCGCCGCCGAGCCTAGCAGCATCGCCAAGGTCGTCAACTCGCGGGATCGAACGACCTGTCCTTTGTCGGCAGCCTCCTGTTCGCGTTTAGGCGTGGCCTCTTCGCTGCGTTCTTGGCCGTCTTCGTTCTCAGCCATCAGCCGCGCCCTCTGAGCAGTTGGCCGATCAGTTCAAAAGCGTCGGCGAACAGGCGATCCAGTTGATGAATCAGGGTAGGCAAACTGTAAACCACAATCAGCAGCCCAAAAATCAAGCTAATCGGAAATCCGACCGTGAAGATATTCAGTTGCGGCGCGGCGCGAGTCATCACCCCAAAAGCCAGATTCACCACCAGCAGCGAAGTAATCGTGGGCAGGGCAATCAGCACTCCGCCGCCGAACAGATGGCTGGCCCAAGTGACCAGCGTCCAGAGCAGATCGCGGTCGGCGCCGGTCGCCGCCACCGGCAGGGCGGTAAAACTCTGCACCAGAAAATGGATCAGCAATAAATGACCATTCATGCTCAAAAAAACCAAGGTGCCCAGCACCGCGTAAAACTGGCTCAGCAACGGACTTTGCGCCCCGCTCTGCGGATCCACCAGGCTGGCGAAGCCCAGTCCCATCTGAGTCGCGATCATCAGTCCGCCCAGTTCCACGGCACCGAACACCAGTCGCAGCGCAAAGCCCATACTCAGGCCGATCAATATCTGCTGGGTCACCACCAGCAGTCCGGCGGGACTGAGCGGCTCAACCACTGGCATCGGTCCCGCGAACGGCACAATGGCCCAGGTCAGCGCCAGAGCCAGCATCAACCGAATCCGGCGCGGCAGGGTTCGCGACCCGAACACCGGCGCGACGCTGAACAGCGCGGCAACCCGGGTCAGCGGCCACAGGAAGCCGCCGACCCAGGCGGCAATTTCGGCGCTGGTGAAGGTCATGGCGGATTAACCAATCAGCTTGGGAATGTCTTGAATCAGGTTGCGGGTGTAATCCACCAGCAGTTGCAACATCCACGGCCCGGTCAGCAGCAGCACCAGCACCATCGCCAGCAGTTTGGGAACAAAACTCAGGGTCATTTCGTTGATCTGGGTGGCGGCCTGAAACAGGCTGATCAGGACGCCGACGATCAGCGCGGTCAGCAACAGCGGCGCCGCCAGCAGGGTCGCCAGTTCCAGAGCGCGTTGACCCAGGGTAATGATCGTTTCCGGCGTCATGGCGGCGGTCTCCAGTGTTCAGGGAATATAGAAACTGGAGGCCAGGGTGTTCATCAGCAGGCTCCAGCCGTCCACCAGCACAAACAGCATCAGTTTGAAAGGAAAGGAAATCATCATCGGTGACAACATCATCATACCCATCGCCATCAACACGCTGGCGACGACCAGATCGATGATCAGAAACGGGATAAACAACATGAAGCCGATCTGGAACGCGGTCTTGAGTTCACTGGTGATATAAGCCGGCACCAGCAAGGTAAACGGCACCTGATCGGCCGATTCCAGCGATTCGCGCCCGGATAACTGGGTGAACATCGCCAAATCGCTTTCGCGGGTTTGCGCCAGCATGAAGGCTTGCAACGGCTGCTGTCCTTCGTGCAACGCCTGCTCAAAGGTCAGCGCGTCATTCAGATACGGAGTCAGCGCCCGTTCGTTAATGCGCTCGAACACTGGAGCCATGATGAAAAAGGTCAGAAACAGCGCCAACCCGATCAGAATCTGGTTGGAGGGCGTCTGCATGGTGCCCAGCGCCTGCCGCAGAAAGGCCAGCACGATGATAATGCGGGTGAAGGCGGTCATCATCAGCAAAGCTGACGGCAACAGCGACAAGGCCGTCATCAGCGCCAGAATTTGCAGACTCAGGGTCCAGGTTTCGCCGCCTCCAGCGTTCGGCGTCATAGTCAGGGCGGGCAACCCGGCAGGCGCAGCCAGCGCCTCGGTCAAGCTGCCTAGCAGAATCAGTAATCCAACCGCCATTCCGCCTGAAGGCGATAACACGCGGCAGTGACGCCTAGGAGTCGCAGCGATCATGGGCAGAATCGGCGGACGGTGCATCGGCAGTCACCCGGAACGGCGGGATCGCTGACGAAGAATCCGAGGACGCGGGAAAGACATGCAGCGCCTGAATCTGGCTGGCCGTCACCCCGATCAACAGGCGCACCCGATCCACTTCAATCAGCAGCAACCGTTCGCGGCTTCCCAGCGGCAAGGCGCTGATGACCTGAATCGCGCCGCCCTGAGGCAGGGCATAACGGCGCAACAGCCAGGTCAATCCGAGCAGCGCCGCCAGCACCACGGCCAGTCCCACCGTCAGTTGCGCCAACATGCCGCTGCCGGGGATGAGGGTCTCGGCGCGGACCGGATCGGAGCTGGCCGCCACCGCCCATCCCGGCAGCAGCATGATCACAGCCCAGACTACGCCATTGGCGTTCATCGCAGCCGACGAATCCGTTCTTCCGGGCTGACGATATCGGTGATCCGCATCCCAAAGCGTTCGTTGATCACCACCACTTCGCCGCGCGCCACCAGGCAGCCGTTGACCAGAATGTCGAGCGGGTCGCCGCCGGGACGATCCAGCTTGACCACCGAGCCTTGGGTCAGTCGCAGCAGTTCCCGAATGCTCATTCGGGTGTGGCCCAACTCCAGCGACAAGGTAATGGGAATATCCATCACCATATCCAGATTTTGCCCAGTCCTGGCGCCGAGCGGTTCGGTATTGTCACCCGAAGCCGTGGGGTCTGATTCGAGGGCATCCACTTGAGAATTCATGATCCATTACGCTCCTGAATGCGGGGCTAGGTTTCGGGACGCCATGCGCAAAGGCGTTTTGGCGCTGCTGTTCAGACCTTGGCCGAAAACGGGGCGAAATCCGTCGGCGGCGTGGGAGGCTCAATCACGGCGCTGGGCCGACCCAGCGTCTGTTCAATCTTGAGGGCGCGCCAGCCTTGAGCGACGCCATAGCGACCGCTGTAAACTGGCACCTGCTCGACCTGCAACAACGCGGTCGGCGGGATATTGACCGGGATGACATCGCCGATCTTGAGCTCCAGCAATTCGCTCAGGGTGAGTTCGAAGCCGGCCAGAAAGCAATGCACATCAACCTGACTATCCTGAATCCCTTCGCGCATCCGCTCGGTGAGCTGGACGCTGGGATTGGGATGCTCCTTGCTCAAGCTGTCAAGCAAGGTGGCGCGAATCGGCTCCAAAATTGAATAGGGCATGGCCAGGTGCATGACGCCGGAGATGTTATCGCGGCTGATATGCACACTGCTCACCGCCAGCCATTCGGTCGGATTGATTGCGGTAATGAACTGGGGCTTGGTTTCCGAACTGAGGTGTGAGCATTTGATCGCGGTAAACGGTTCCCAGGCGTCTTCCAGGCAGCCGAAGGACAATTGCAGCAAACGCTGGATAAAGCGGGTTTCGGTGGTGGTGAAATCCCTGACGCTCGGCGATTTGTACAAGCGTCCGGTTCCGCCGAAAAAGGTATCCACGATCATGAAAATCAATTCCTGATCGAAGATCATCAGGGCCGGGCCGCTCAGCGGTGGCATGGTAATGACATTGACGCTACAGGGCGCACTCAGCGATGTGGTCAAATCGGCATAGCTGCGCTTTTCTATGGCGCTGACGGTGACAATCAATTCCCGCCGCAACAAATCGAACAGGCTGATCCGCAAGCGATGAGCAAAGCGCTCGTGAATGGTGTCCAGCACCGGCAACAGGCTGTTAACGGTGTAATCCTGGCTGGCCAGATCATAGGGCAGCGCACCATTCAGAAAAGCGCCCGGGCTTGAACCCGATCCGCGCACTTTTTTGGAAACCACCTCCATCAGGGCGGCGCGTTCTTCCTGAGTGAGAATCTCGTCGGCGGACATAGGCTATTGCAGCACGAAGATAGTGAAGTACACCGCATCAACGCCGGGATAGCCGATCTCCCGGGTCAGCACCGCCTGAATCTGGGTCAGCGCCTGCATCCGCAATTGTTCCTTGCCCTCGTTGGTCGTCAGCCGCTCCAGTTTTTGGTCAGCGAACAGCATGATCAGATTGTTGCGGATCTGCGGCATATGGGTTGTGATGGCCTCACCGACTGCCGGGATGCGGGTTTGGATCGCCAGCCCAATCTGCAAGTAGCGCAAAATGCCCTGATCTTCAAAGTTGACGATGAAGGGCGGATCGATGGCCTGGTAAATGGAGGGCAAGCCAACCGGTTTTACCCCAGCCACAGGAGCGCCGCCAGGCGCAGGCGCGGCGGGAGCCGCCGGAGCGCTGCCGCCGTGCTGATCCGCCGACCCGGCCGCCTGCGCTTCAGCATCCTTTTTGAACGCCCCAGTAAGAAACAGAGTTGCGCCGATAGACCCGCCAATCAGGATCAGAGCGGCCACTGCTATCAAGATAATCTTTTTCACGCCAGAACCTTTTTACCAGTCAGTTGGCTTCGTCTTTCTGGATTATGCGCACTCTTACGACTTGGACTGTGCGTTAGCGCATAGCCAAAGCAAATAACGCGCCATATGCTTTAACCACTTATTTTTCTGAATGGGGTCACTGACGGCGGGGGGTGTCGCCAGAGATCGGCGGAGAATTGGCTTGGCTCCTGGGATCAGACAGAAAATAATCGCCAAATTTGCGCGGCGGCAATCAGCGCACGGGAGGCAAAACGGGCAGAGGCTGACCGTCCCGCGACGGTCAGCGGCGTTTTTCAAAGCGTCAGCAACGACATGCCGCCGCTGCCATAGCGGAGCACATTGATATTGAAATCCGCGTGTCCCGCTGCCGGGGCGCTCAGCAGCGCTTTGGCGTCGGCGGGCAATTTGCCCGGATCGGGATACAAGGTCGCCAATTTCAAATGCGGGGTCTGTTCGTTCATCAGCAGGGTCGAAACCACGTTCATGATCTCATACAGGTTGTCGAACATGGTTTGTTCGATCTTTTTACTTTTGATCGCCTCCTTGGCGGCGTTAACCGGCAGCATGGATAAGGCGGCCCCGCCGTTGGCGGCAAAGGCCAAATCGCAGATGGCGGCGGCGACCGGTTTGCCATCATCAGCCACGAAGATCGCTACAAAATTGCCGCATCCGGGTTTGACATCCAGCCGCTTGCCCGGCATCACCGGCACTTTGCCGCCAAACAGCATGTCAAACATGCCGGTCATGGCGGCGGCATTGGGTAAGGCATATTGAGTACGCATGGCGCATTCCACCTGGCTGTTACGGGAATAGACGCGGGTCGTCAACGGGTAGTCGCCGACGCCCGGAATCGCGGGATTGGCAAGACTGATCAAACCTTGATGTAGTCAGCCAGCGCCAGCGCGAAAGTGTCGGCGGTAAAGGGCTTGGTGATCAGGAATTTGGCGCCAGCGTCAGCCGCTTTGGCGCGCATTTCCGAGGTAGCCTCCGTGGTCACAAAGCCAAAGGTAATGTTGTAGCCTTCTTCATTCAACGCCAGCAATAGCTCCATCCCCGTTTTATTGGGCATGTTCCAGTCGGACAGAATCAGATCAGGCGGATCCTTGTGGATGCTTTCCAGCGCCAGGTCGCCGTCAGCAGCCTGCTGAACTTCCAAATGACCATAGCCCGCTTCGCGCAGTGTGCGCCGGACGATCATGCGCATGGCGTTACTGTCATCAACAATCAGGATTTTCATCAGTTTTTCTCCTTGATTACACAGGGTGATGGATAAAAGACGATTTTGACAACGCGGTTCAAAGATACTTTGGCTGCCGGGTGAAAAACCGTGGCCGTCGGCGTTTATGCAATACGGGCTGCACCCTGTTGATAGCACAGGGTTTTACCGATGAGCACCGGCTCAAAGGCGCCGTCCAGGTTGAGTGTAGTTTCCGATGTCCCCAGAAACAGATACCCATCGGGTTTTAACACGGCGCGCACCTTGGCCAGAATGGCTTTTTTGGTGTCCACGCCAAAATAAATCAGCACATTACGGATAAAGATGAGATCCAGCGGCGGCAAAGACGGCCATGCCGTCGCCAGGTTGCACTGCTGAAATTCAACCATTCGGCGAATTTCAGGCTTGAGCTGCCATTGCAGGCCCTGTTTGGTGAAATATTTGATCAGCATCGCGCCGGGCAACCCTCGATTGACTTCAATCTGGCTGTATACCCCTTGGCGGGCGCGGCTCAGAATCGCATTGGACAGGTCGGTGGCGACAATCCGCAAACGATTGGCTCTGACCAGAGCAGGAAAATGCTCGCGCGCCAGCATCGCCACGCTAAAAGGTTCTTGTCCGCTGGAGCAGGCCGCGCACCAGATCGTCAAGTTCTGGCTGAGCGGCCGTTTGGCGATCAGTTCGGGCAGGATCACGGTCCTGAGCGCCTCAAAGGGATGCACGTCGCGGAAAAACAGGGTCTCGTGGGTGGTGATGGCTTCCACGATCCGGCGATCGAGGTTGTTGATGCGCCTGGCGCGCAGCGAAACCATCAAATCCTGTAGCGAGGCCAGCCCCAATTCCCGCGCCAGCGGGCCTAGTCGGGTTTCGATCAGGTAGTTCTTGTCCTGTTCCAGCACAATCGCCGAATGACTCCGAACCAACTCGCGGATATAGTCGAGATCGCACTGGTTGAGCGCGTTCATCCACTAGCGACCGAACCTGGCGCGGATCAGAATTTCCCCGGCCAGTTGAGGCAGTGCGATTTGGCCATCGGCCAGCCCGGCCTTGATCACAAAGCCAGGCATTCCCCAAACCACCGAACTGGCTTCGTCCTGGGCCAGGATGCAGCCTCCCGCTTTATGGATCGCTTCGCAGCCGTGCAGGCCGTCCTGACCCATGCCGGTCATAATCACCGCCAAGGCGTTGCCTCGATAGACCTCGGCCACCGAGCGGAACAACACGTCCACCGCTGGACGGCAGGAATTTTCTGGTTCGCCCTGGTGCAGTTGCAGGCAAACCTGGTTGCCATGCCGTTCTACAATCATGTGCGAGCCGCCCGGCGCGATCCGGATCTGGCCGGGGCGCAGAATTTCGCCGGCGGCGGCTTCGGCGATAGGCAGTCTGGATTGAGCCGCCAGACGCTCCGCCAACAGCCGGGTGAAAATCGGCGGCATGTGCTGGACGATGACAACCGGCGTCGGGAACTGCGCCGAAAACTGCGGCAGCAACGCCGCCAAGGCATTAGGACCGCCCGTAGACAGGCCAATAGCCACCACGTCCACTCGCTGGCGCAAACGTGGCGCGGGCGTTCGAGCCGGAGGCGGCGTTGAAATCGGCGCTGAAATCGGCGGCGGGGTCGGCGCAACTCGTGATTTGAGTGGGGTCGGCGGTTCCGCCGAAGGCGCTGTCAATCGGGTTTTGAGCGCCGGTGGCAATCCCACCGTCGGGGCTGCGGCCGGGGCCAGCACCTCCCGGCAGAAAAATTTGATTCGGGGAATGAGTTCATCGCGGACCCGTTGCAAGGCGATGGTCATATTGCCGCTGTTGGACGGCTTGGCGACGTAATCGTTGGCCCCCAGCGCCAGCGCTTCCAGCGTCACCGCCGCGCCGCGTTCGGTAAGCGAGCTGAACATGATGACCGGCAGACGCGGCTGGCGTCTGCGAATCTCGGTCAGGGTTTCCAGACCGTCCATTTCGGGCATTTCTACGTCCAGAATCACCAGATCCGGTTTGACAGTCGGCAGTTTAGCCAGAGCGATCCGCCCGTCAGCGGCGCTATCGGCCACTTCCAAGGCAGGATCGCTGGACAGCGCATCGGTCAGCAGACGGCGAATAACCGATGAATCATCAACCAGCAGGATACGAATTTTAGCAGTCATGGCGCGTTGGGCAGAATTCCAAGTAATTGCAGTTTTTCCAAGATGGTGTCACGAGTCACGGGCTTCATCACATATTCATCGGCGCCGGCCGCCAGCGCCTTAGCAACCTGATCGATCTCGTTTCTGGCAGTGACCATCACCAAGCGTAGATAAGAATAGGCGGATGTGGCGCGAACGGCGCAGATGAATTCATAGCCGTTCATGTGCGGCATGTTCCAGTCCACCATCGCCAAGGTGATGGCGCGGTTGTGGCGCAGGCAGGCCAGCGCTTCCAGTCCATCGCTGGCTTCAATCACTTCAAAGCCCGCGCCTTCGAGAATGCGGGCCAGGATCAGCCGCATCGCTGGATCATCATCAATAATCAAGGCTGTCATGCAGGCGAGTCATTAATTATGAGATCCGGTAGTTGCTGCGTTTACCCGCAGGACGGCTGGCGGGCTGGGGGATGGTGGCGTCGTAGCGGAAGTGATCCAGTAGCTGCTGCAATTCAGCGGCCATCCGCGCCATTTCGCTGGAGGCGTTATGCACATCATTGGCGCTGCTCAGCGTACTCTGGGTCGCTTCAGCAACATTGGTAATGTTGCGGGCGATTTCGGCGCTGCCCTGGGCGGCCTGGGCGACACTGCGGCTGATTTCATTGGTGGTGGCGGTCTGTTCCTCCACCGCACTGGCAATGGAGATCTGGATGTCATTGATCTGATTGATGATGGTGCTGATGCCGCCAATCGCGCCCACGGCGCTGCCGGTGTCAATCTGGATCGCTTCGATCTTGCGGCCGATTTCTTCGGTCGCCTTGGCGGTTTCCTTGGCGAGTTCCTTGACTTCATTGGCGACCACGGCGAAGCCTTTGCCGGCCTCGCCGGCCCGCGCCGCTTCAATGGTGGCGTTCAACGCCAGCAGGTGGGTCTGTTCAGCGATGGAGGTAATGACCTTGATGATGTTGCTGATGCCGGCGCTGCTCTCGCCCAATTTGCGGACGGTGGCGTTGGCGTTTTGCGCCATGGTGACCGCTGATGCAACAACTTTGGTCGCCTTCAGCCGCATTCTGGGCGATTTCACGAATGCTGGCGCCCATTTCCTCGGTCGCTGTCGCCACCGCATCCACATAGGCGCTGACCTGATCCGCAGTGGTCGAGGCCAGCACCGCTTTATTTGAAGCGCCTCGGCGTTGCCGCCCATCTGATGGCTGACCATCGTGAGTTCCTCGGCGGCGCCAGCCAGGGTCAGGGCCGTGCGTCCGATGCGGGTCATGCTGTCGCGCAAGGTGGAAAGCAGTTGGTTCAAGCCCTGCGCCATCCGATCCAGAGTGTCGGATCCCGTAGTCGCCAGTTCCTGCATCAGATCGCCGGAAGCGGCGGCGCTCACCGCGTTCAACATCTGACCGACCTTGCTCTGCAACAATTGGGTCTGTTGCTGTTCACGCTCGGCGGCTTCCTTGAAGGCGCGCTCATTGCGGAGTTTCTCGGTGACGATTTCCCAGGTCACCATCGGCCCCAGATAGGCGCCAGCGCGGTCGTAAATGGCGCTGAAATGCAGCTCGCAGATGTCGCTGCCCAACATCAGCACCGCTTTATGCGGCAGTTGGGCCGGGTCGGCGACGATGCGCTTTAAGTCACCCTGTTGCCGGTAGAACAGATCCAGCGGCTGACCGATCAGATCGGCGACCGGGGTCGGCAGATGGGCTTCCAGTCCGCGCAAGGTGCGCTCCATCGCCGGATTCAGATAGCGCAGGCGCAGGTTACGATCCGCGACCATGATATTGGACGGGGTGCTTTGCACCATGCACATGACTGATCGGGCCTGCTGACGTTCTTCGGCCACTTCGGCCCAATTGACTTTTTTGGTCTGCAGAGCGCTGCTGATGGTTTCAATGGACTGATTCAGCGACCGGGTCATCTGGCCCAGTTCGTCGGCGGAAATGATAGGGGCCTGGTGCGACAGATCGCCGTCGGCCAACTCGCAGGCCAGTTCGAGAACGCCATGCACGCTGGCGATGATCCCGCGAGTCAACCAGAACGAGAGCGCCAACAACGGAATCAGCAGCGTCGCGAACAGGATTCCGGCCCGCGTCACCGTGCTGGAAATGCTGCTGGAAGTTTCATCGGCGTAGACGCTGGCAGCCAGCACCCAATCCCAAGGGGCAAAGTCCCGACCGTAGGCGACTTTGGCAACCGCTTGATGGGCGCCGGGGCGCGACGCTTGATAGCTGACAAATCCGCTGCCGTCCTGTTGGGCGGTCTTGGACAGATCGGCAAGCACGGTGGCGAGGCTGTTGGGATCGCGGCCGCTGCGCGGGGTCTGACCTTCCAGCTCTGGCTGATCGGGATACAGCAGAATCCGCAGATCCCGGTCAATGACCAGAAAATTAATCTCCTGATAGCGCATGTTGCGGAGGGTTTCGAGCGCCAGCTTCTGGGCCTGTTCACGGGTCAGCGCCCCGGCCTGTTCCTGTTTCTGGTAGCGTTCGATCACCCCGTTAGCGGTTTCGACCAGGCTGCGAGCCAAGGTCCGGGGCGCATCCCCGCCGCCTTGCGGCCAGGCGGAGTAAAAAGGCAAGGCGGCCAATAACGCCATGCTGACGACAGCCCAGCCGACGATCAGCAACAACTTGCCGTGCACATTGAGATTCTTCAGAAACGTCATGGATCAAATTCTCCTGGAGACCGTCGCACTGCCGATGGCAGCGGTTAGATCGGCGCCGATTCGTTGCTGGGGCCGCGTAGTTTTGCCTGTTCGGTAATGCGATTCAAAATATCGGCGCGGAACAGTTTTTCTACATTCAGCGTGAGCAACAGGCGGCCTTGAAGTTTATAGGTGCCCTGGATCAGCTCGCGGGCAATGCCGTCGAGCGTATCCGGCGGATGTTCAAAGCAGGTGGGGTCTACCTCCATGACATCGCCGATGCGATCCACCAAAAGACTGAAAATGCCTTCGCGGGTTTGCACCACGATATTCATGGGATGCAAGTCGGCGGCGCGGTCAGCCACTTGCAGCAGGCGGCGCAGGTCAACGGCGGTCACGATCTGGCCGCGCAGATTGATCAGGCCGCGCACCACATGCGGGGCCAGCGGCACCGGGGTAATCGGCAGATAGCGGATAACTTCCTGCACTTTTTCCACATCCACGCCAAAGAATCGGTCATCCAGAAAGAAGGTGCAAAGCTGCTGTTCATCGGCCACGGTCAAACCTCCTCAACCAAGGCCAGCAGCGGCGCGGTGCGTTGCAGAAATCCTTGCACATCAAACAGTTCGGTCACCCGGCTCTGAATGACCAGGGTGCCGGTGATGCCGGTGCGGGTCGAACGGCCCTTGATCTCGAACACGTCCTGCACGATGTCAAGGATTTCGTCCACGATCAGCCCAATCCGGCGACGGCCGTCGCCGAACACCACGACTTGCAGCAGATTGGCGGCGACCGAGCTGGCTCCGGCATAGGCCATGCGATCCGGCGAGCGGCGCTCGCCCAGAATGTCCCTGAGCCGCACCAGCGGCAGAATCTGGCCCCGGTACTGGATCACGTCCACTTCACCGGCGCTTTCGATGTGATCGATTTCAAACTCCTCCAACCGGGAAACGGGGGCGAGCGGAATCGCCAGGCGTCCATCGCCCGGCGAGCGCACCAACAGCAAGGTTTGGCGTTCGGCGTCGCGGGCGCGGGGCGGCGCGCAGTTGCGCGGCCAGATTATGGTCGTGGCTGTCACTGACGATGCGGGCCTGCTGGGCGATGCCCAGCACATCGAGAATTAGCGCGACCCGGCCATCGCCCATGATGGTGGCTCCGGCCAGCACCTGAATATCCTGCAACACCTTATCCAGCGGCTTGACCACGATTTCCTGGGTGTCGTTGATCTGGTCCACCACCAAGCCGAAATGGTGTTGCCCGGTCTGCAACACTACGATATTGATGACGCTGGAGACCGACGTCGTAGTCAGTTTCAGTTCGCGGTTCAGATTGACTATTGGCAGCAATTTGCCGCGCAGCCGGTAAACCGGATTACTGTGGACATATTCAATAGCGGTGTTGCGTTGTTCTTCGTTGACCCGGATCAGTTCCAGCAGATTGACCTGAGGAATGGCGAAGCGCTCGCCGCCGCTGGTAATGATCAGCGCCGGAACAATCGCCAGGGTCAGCGGGATGCGGATCTTGAAGGTGGTGCCGCGCCCCAGTTCGCTTTCCAGATCAATGACGCCGCCGATGCGTTCAATGTTGGTCTTGACCACATCCATGCCCACGCCGCGCCCGGAGATATTGGTGATCTTCTCAGCGGTGGAAAAGCCGGCCAGAAAAATCAGTCGCCGGAAATCCTGATCGCTCATGGCGGCGGCGCGGTCAGCGTTGATCAAGCCCTTTTCCAAGGCTTTTCGGCGCAGTTTTTCGGGATTGAGGCCAGCCCCGTCGTCGGAAATTTCGATGTGAACCTGGCCGCCTTCGTGGTAGGCGCGCATCAGCAGGCAGCCTTCTTCCGGTTTGCCCGCGGCGCGACGGACAGCAGGCATTTCGACGCCGTGATCAATGGCGTTGCGCACCAGGTGAGTGAGCGGATCTTTCATCGCCTCAATCAGGCTTTTGTCGAGTTCGGTTTCCTTGCCTTCCATGTCAACCCGCACCTGCTTGCTGCAACCGAGCGCCAGATCGCGCACCACGCGGGGGAACTTCGCCCAGATGTTGCTGATCGGCTGCATCCGGGTCCGCATGATGCCTTCCTGGAGTTCGCTGGTGATCATGCTGAGCCGTTGCGAAGCCGCCAGCAGCGGCGGGTTATCCTGCAAGACGGTGTATTCGAGAATCTGGTTGCGCGCCCAGCACCAGCTCGCCCACCAGATTCATCAGCTTGTCCAGCAGCGGCACATCCACCCA
>JAAUTD010000076.1 GCA_012031845.1 Synechococcaceae cyanobacterium SM1_2_3 | reverse complement strand
CACTTCAACCTTCAGCGTTTTCCGCGGTGACCGTCGCGACCTTGACCGGAATCGGCGGCGTTTCCGGCGGCTTCTGTTGCGCCAGCGCCGGGATAGCGAAAATGACAATAGCGGCGACCAGCGCCGCCTGTTTCAATAGGTCGTTGATCATCGGAATGTTCGCTTGCATGACGTGGAACGGGCATCTCGCCCGTTTGCTCGAACCGGGCTATGGGATGACGCAAACAGCAGTTGCATAACGTGGAACCGGCACCTTGCCTGTTGGTTTAAACCAGGCAATAGGTATGGGATTACGCAAACAGCACTGCGCCAATGATGGCGTAGACCAGCGCAGGCACCATATTACCCACATGAATTCGGCCCAGTTCCAGCAAATTGACTCCGATGCCCACAATCAGCAATCCGCCGACGGCGTTAATGGCGTCCAGCACGGTGGGCTGGGAGAGAAAACTCAATTGCGCGGCCAGCAGGGTAATTCCGCCCTGCACCAGCAGCACCGGCAAGGCTGAGAACATCACGCCGACGCCCAGCGACGACGCCAGCGCCACCGAGGCGACGCCATCCAGCAGCGATTTGACCAGCAACACGCTGGGATCGCCGACCGCGCATCCTGAATCGAACCGACAATGGTCATCGCGCCGGTGAGATAGAGCAGAGCGCGGTGACGAAGCCTTCGACGAAGCGCCCGGAACTGAAGCGCAACCGCCGCCGCAGTAATTCAGCCAGCGTGTCCAGCCGTTGTTCGATCTTCAGCAGTTCGCCGCTGACCCCGCCCAGCAGCAGGCAGGCTATCGCCAGCAAAGTGTGCTGAGCATTCAGCGCCATCCGCAAGCCGATAGTCATCGTCGCCAAGCCCAGCGCCTGCATCAGGATGATTTTGACGTTGGCGGGCAACTTTGCGCCGACGGCCATGCCCACCGCGCCGCCAATCACGACCGCGCCGGTATTCACCAGAGTTCCAAGCAATTAAGCTAACCCCTTGTTCTTATTATCGTTGGGTAATACCTAGAACTCTTCCCATTCGTCGGCGCTGGAAGAAGCTGTGGCAGAGGCCGATTTTCTCTGGGCTGGCGCGGGTTTGGCGATGTCATGGAGGCTGGCCCGCGCCGCGTTGGCCGAAGCCGCCAAGCGTGAATGTTGAATGACACGCGACGCGGTTCGGGTCTTTGGCGTCATGGCTACAGGGATCGGCGTCATTTCTTGCTCATCGAGTTTGAAGAAGTCCATCAACCGTTGTAGCTCCTGCGCCTGATCGCTCATCGCATGGCTGGCGGCAGCGGTCTGTTCGACCAAGGCGGCGTTCTGCTGGGTCGCTTGATCCATTTGCAGGATAGCCTTGTTCACTTCTTCGATTCCGTCGGCCTGTTCGCGGGTGGCGGCTGCGATCTCGGCCACAATGTCGCTGACTTTCTTGATCGCGCTGACGATTTCCTGGAGGGTCTGCCCGGATCGTTCGACCAACTGGCCGCCGTCCTCGACCTTGCCCATGCTGTCGGTGATCAGACTCTTGATTTCCTTGGCGGCGTCGGCGCTGCGCTGGGCCAGCTTGCGCACTTCGCCGGCGACCACGGCGAAACCCCGGCCCTGCTCGCCAGCCCGTGCGGCCTCTACCGCTGCGTTGAGGGCCAACAGGTTGGTCTGAAAGGCGATCTCGTCAATGACGCCGATGATGTCGGCAATCTCCCGGCTGCTGGCGTTGATCGCGTTCATCGCCGCAATCGTCTGTTCCACCACGCGCCCCCCCTGTTCAGCTTGCGACCGGGCGGCGACCGCAATCTGGTTAGCTTGCCCGGCGTTGTCGGCGCTGTGCTTGACCGTACTGGTCAGTTCTTCCATGCTGGACGCGGTTTGCTCCAGCGCGGAGGCTTGCTGCTCGGTGCGCTGCGCCAGATCGGCGCTGCCTTGGGCGATCTCAGCGGCGGCGGAACCCACTTGTTCGGTGGCTTGGGTGATCTGGGCAACCATCTCTTTGAGTTGCAGGGCCATATCGCGCATGGCCGCATAGATGCCGGTCTCTTTGCCGGTATTTTCAAACCGGACGGTCAAATTCCCCTGTGCGATTTGTTGGGCGAGCATCGCCATCTCGGACGGTTCTCCACCCAGTAACCGCATGACTGACCTGGACACCCAGCCGACTACCAGCAGCACCCCCGCCAGAATTGCGAATCCAACCAAGATAACTGTTCGCAAGATATTAATGGATTCTATCTGCCTCGAACTGGCCTGTTCGATTCGCTGCTGGGCATCCGCCAGAAAGCCATCCACTTGCTCAGTCATCTTATCCGCAGCGGCATCGAATTCCTCCATCAGCGGGTTGCCGCCAGCGGGACCTTGTGCGACGTAAAGCTGCGCCATGCGTTGACCGGTCGCGTAGTACGTTTCGAAAACCGGCTCCATTGCCTGATAGCGTTGGGCGTTGACCGGGTCGAGTCCCTGCAATTCCTTCAGCAGGTTTCTAAACAAGCGGGCGTTGTTTTCCGCTTCGCTGAAACCGCTGTCTAGGCCATTCTGACCGCGTGTCGCGCTGATGTCTTGCAGATATTGCTGTACTTGAATCACAGCCACTTTGAGCTCGTTGGCTTTATTCAGAATCGGAGTTTCTACCTTGGCAAAGTGGTTTGTCTTTGCGCTAATCGATGCCGTATGGGTGAAGATCAATCCCATTTCACTGACTAGCACCAATCCCAAGAAGACCACTAGCCCGATCAATATGTGTCGCAGAGTGAAGCTTTTCATCTGTCCAGTACTCCTTGTTGGATAGCCGTTGAGGTAAAGGCCGAATTTTTAATGATAGCTGTTTGTCTGCCCGGCTCGTCCGATTTGAAAAAGCCCATGAGTTGTCGCAGTTCGTGGGTCTGGTCGCCCATCGTGCGACTTGCCGCAGCGGTTTGCTCCACCCGGCGACAACTCAGCCTAACTCAACAACATTTTGGTTCCGACCAGCGCCAGAAAGATGGCAAACACCTTTTTCAGGATTTCGGTCGGAAGGGTATGGGCCAGTTTAGCGCCCAGCGGCGCCGAAAACATGCTGGCGGCGGCGACCCCGGCCAGCGCCGGGCCGTAGACATAGCCCAGACTCCAAGGCGGCAAGCCGGAGGCGTTAAATCCGGTGGCGATGAAACCGACTGAGCCGGCCAGCGCAATTGGCAAGCCGCAGGCGGCGGAGGTCGCGACGGATTGGCGGATCGAAGTGTTGCACCAGGTCAGAAACGGCACGGTCAATGAACCGCCGCCGATGCCGACAATGGCTGACACCACGCCGATGACGCCGCCGGTCGCCAGCATTCCCGACGCACCTGGCAAACCGCGCTGCGGCGCGGGCTTGGCCCCGAAAGCAATTTGCGCCGCCACCATCAGCACGAACACGGCAAAAATCTTGGTTAAGGCGAAGCTGGACAGCCGGTCAGCCACCGCCGCCCCCAGCCAGGCCCCGATTACAATGCCTGGCGTCAAACGCCAGACCACCGGCCATAGCACCGCGCCGCGTTGATGATGAGCGCGAATCGAAGACACTGAAGTCACCACAATGGTCGCCAGCGAGGTGCCAATCGCCATGTGCATGACCAGCGCATCGCTGATGGACTGGCCGTGAAAAATCCAGGCCAGCACCGGCACAATAATCAGGCCGCCGCCGACCCCCAGCAGTCCAGCCATGACGCCCGCGAACGCGCCCAACACCAAGTACAGCAATAGCGTTACTGAAATAAATTCCATGAGTACATCCTTCGTTATAAGCATTGCTTCCAGAGAGAAGCGCAGCGGCGAACTATGGTAAATTTCGCCGCAAAGCAGCCGTTGCGCCTCAGCGCAAAATGGCTATTGTACCGGAGCGCCGGGCCTGCCCCGTCCCGATCATGATGATTCCGTGACGCCACTGGTCACGGTGGGCATAAAAAAACAGCGAGGAGCAGTCACAAGCATGAATATCAAAACCATCTGCGTACTGGGCGGCACCGGTTTCGTCGGGCAACATCTGGTAGCGCGCCTGGCTAACCGGGGCTATTTGGTGAAGGTTCTGACCCGGCATCCGCAACGACACCGGGAAATTGAAATTTTACCTGGCGCACAACTGATCGAAGCTGATCTTCAGGATGCGACCGTGTTGCAGCAGCACTTCACCGGCTGTGACGCGGTGATCAATCTGGTGGGCATCCTGCATCAGTTTTCAACGGAGACCTTTCAGGCCGTTCACGCCGAACTGCCAGGCAGAGTCGTGGATGCCTGTCAGGCCGCCGGGGTTAAGCGCCTGCTGCACATGAGCGCCCTGCACGCCGACGCGGCCAACGGGCCAAGCCAGTATCTGCGCACCAAGGGCGCGGGCGAACAACGGGTGATGCAGGCGCAAGGCGTGGCGGTCACCTGTTTTAAGCCGTCCATCATCTTTGGGCCGGACGATAATTTTTATAACCAGTTTGCCAATTTACTCAAGATAAGTCCGGTATTGCCGGTGGCCTGCCCCAATACCCGCTTTGCGCCGGTTTACGTTGGCGATGTCGCGCAGGCGTTTGAAAACGCGCTGGAAAACGACTCGACTATCGGCAAAAGCTATGAACTGTGCGGGCCAAAAATCTATGCCTTCAAGGATCTGGTCGCGGACATCGCCCGGATGCTGGGCCTGAAGCGGTGGATTGTGGCGATGCCGGATGGCATGGCGCGGTTGCAGGGCAAAATTTTTGATCGCTTGCCGGTCAAGCTGTTCACCACGGACAACTATCTGTCGCTGCAAGTAGACAGCGTGTGCAGTTGCAATGGGCTGGAGGCGCTGGGCATTACGCCCAGTTCCGTCGAAGGCATCATGCCGATGCACTTTGCCAGCAAAACGCAGCGTGGACGCTATGATGGCTTGCGCAAGGTTGCCCGGCGCGATTGAGATTTTGGGTGAGGTGGAACGGGTATCCTGCCCGTTCGCAGTCACTCAAAAGCAAAGCGCTGCTACCTCACATGGGCATGATGAGCCAAGGAAAATGCTGGTTCTGCATCATCAGCGGGTTTTATAGCGTTCTGCTGCTGATTGCATGCACCACTGCGCCGCCCCGCAACATTAACGACGCCTGCGCCATCTTCAGCGAATATGGCGACTGGTTCCCCGCCGCCAAGACCGCCAGCCAACGCTGGGGCGCACCGCTGCCAGTGTTGCTGGCGATTATCCATCAGGAATCCGCGTTTCAGGCCGATGCCCAGCCGCCGCGCACCTGGTATCTCGGCTTATTCCTGGCCCGCGCCCTTCTTCCGCTTACGGTTACAGTCAAGCGCTGGACGGCACTTGGGAACATTACATAACCGCGACCGGTAACCAGGACGCCGACCGGGATCAGTTTGATGACGCCGTGGATTTTATTGGCTGGTATATCAACGAAAACGCAAAACGTAACCGCATTGCCAAAAATGACGCCTACAACCAGTATCTGGCTTATCACGAAGGACCGGGTGGTTTTGCCAAGGGCAGTTACCGACAAAAGCCTTGGCTGATGAAACGGGCGCAACAGGTGCGGCAGCAGGCGGATCGCTATCGGGCGCAATTAAGTCGTTGCGAGTCGCGCCTAGTCATCCGGTAATTTATATAGCAGTCTTATTCGAATGGTTAATCCTGCTGGAAGGGCAGGGATTTTTCCCTTCCTTGGCTAAGGAGGGGTGGTGCGTCAGCGCCGGGGTGGTTTGATTGGCAATGCCGACTGCTGTCCTCAGCAAACCACGATTAAACATATTTGGCGTTCTTTTTTGAATCCAAGCTGGAAATTCGTTTTAACTCCGCATAGCAGCGCAGATACCGGTCAGAGTTTTGTTGACCTAGCGAATAAGTTAATAGATCAATATTATCGCTCACACGCCCTTCTTTAACCAATACATGCAACTGGCTAATACGATTAGCCGCATAAACGACGCCACCGAAGCTGGATAAATCAGGGTGACCATTCAAATCCGTCTGTTCAGCCAGCGCATCCAGCACAGGCGCGGGAAATCGCCAATTTTCCGCAATGCGCGCCGACAATTGCCTGCTTTTCGACAAGGCCATTGTATAAAACGTCATGGAACGCGGTGTCTCCCGACCCTTGTGCATCTGATCCAAAATCCGCACTGTGACAATCATGCCAATATTAATCGCCATACCGGCCAGATAAGCATCAAAAGCGTCATAACGGTTTTTTGAGAGAAAAGAGCTGGCGTGAGCACAGCATTCCGACTGCGCCCAAAGATAATTCTTTGCGAGATGACCAAAAAAGCCATCCTGCACGTTAAATATAGGCTTCATGACTACATTGGCGATCAGCCGTTTCAATCCCGATTGACCCAATATAATCACTGCGCGCTGCAAGCTATTTATTTTCTGGTTATTCTGATAATAAAAGGGGCTGTTGGCAAGCTTGATAACTTCACCAACCAATACGGGATCTCGACCGATCTGTTCAGCCAACAGTTTGCCTGAAGAATCATCGCTTTTTAAGGAGCTTAGCAGTTGTGGAATAACGGCTGGCAATCGGGGCAGGATGTTGCTATCGAGACTGGAAGAGAGCAGCAACTCATCAAGCTGCTCCAAAACGATCTGCTCAAACCGACTGGGCGCAATATCAGTAAATACATTAATGCTCAAAACCAGTTGCATAAAATTTTTATCAAAATCAATACTGGCGGCTCGGGATTTTTCTAGTTCAATTTGGTTTTGGTCTTCGAGTGGGAAGGTGTCACTCTTATCAACTGAAATAGAAGATTCAGCTAATTTTATCCACTTCAAAAACCACATCAGCGCTTTCCACATCGCTTTTCTGCTCCATAAATCATACTAGGGACTGTCAGGCATAATCTGATAGTCTTACAGCGTAGTTCAAACTTTATCCTTGCCAATGGCTGAGCCGAAGGTTTGTTTCAACCGCTTACCCCGCCACCGCTACACGGCCTCTTTCTAACGATTATACCCACGCCAATGCCTACTTCTGCTGGTATGCCCACGCCGCCCTCCCTGCGCCAGGCGCTTTGGTATTGGCTAAAACTTGGCGTGATCAGCTTTGGCGGCCCGGCTGGGCAGATTAGCCTGATGCACCAGGAGCTGGTTGAGCGACGACGCTGGATCTCGGAACGGCGCTTTCTGCACGCACTGAACTACTGCATGATGCTGCCTGGCCCGGAAGCGCAACAACTCGCCACTTACCTCGGCTGGCTGCTACACGGAACCTGGGGCGGCATTCTGGCTGGCGCGCTGTTTGTGCTGCCATCGCTGTTGATTCTTATCGGTCTGAGCTGGATTTACCTGACCTTCGGCCACACCCTGGCGGTCGCGGGCGTGCTGTATGGAGTCAAGCCCGCTGTTACTGCGTTGGTCGCTCTCGCTGCCTGGCGTATCGGCTCGCGCACCTTGCATCATCCCCTGCTGTGGGCGATTGCCATCTCTGCTTTTCTGGCCCTGACCCTGTTCGCCGCCCCGTTTCCCGCCGTTATTCTGGGCGCGGGCTTATTGGGTTTCCTCGGTGGGCAACGGTTGCCAGAGGTGTTCCAGACTGGCGGTGGTCATGCCCGAATCGTTGCCAGATCGCCCGGCCCGGCGTTGATTGACGATGATTCGCCGCCACCTCCGCACGCTCGTTTCTCCCAACCGCGTTTGCTAGGGCTGATCTTGATCGGCTTGTTGCTGTGGGGCGGATTGCTGGGAACGCTGATGTTGCTATTCGGCTGGCGGGGCGATCCGACCCAGATGGGATGGTTCTTCACCAAGGCCGCCCTGCTGACCTTTGGCGGCGCTTATGCGGTGCTACCCTATGTCTATCAGGGCGCGGTTGAACACTATCAATGGCTAAGCGCCGCGCAAATGGTGGACGGGCTGGCGCTGGGCGAAACCACGCCAGGGCCGCTGATCATGATTGTAGCCTTCGTGGGTTTTGTCGGTGGCTGGAGCCAGCAATGGTTTGGCCCGGAGGCGCTGGCGCTGGCCGGCATCCTGGGTGCGACGGTCGCGACGACGTTTACCTTTCTGCCGTCGTTTCTGTTTATCCTCATCGGCGGGCCGCTGGTTGAAGCCACCCACGGCGATCTCAAATTCACTGCGCCGTTGACCGGGATTACCGCCGCCGTAGTCGGCGTCATCGGCAATCTGGCGCTGTTCTTCGCCTGGCACACCTTATGGCCGTCCGGCTGGAACGGGCCGTTCGAGTGGGCGGCGGCGCTGATCGGTTCCGCCGCCCTGTATGTGCTGTGTCGGCAACAGGTCGGCGTCATCCCGCTGATCGGCGGCTGCGCGGCAGCCGGATTGGGCTATAAATTACTGATGGGCGCGTGAAGGAGCCACACACAATGCGACGCGACGATATGCTGGCCTTTCTGTTCTCGCTCGGAATCACCGCCTTGATGATTTGGGGGCTGGTGTATTTTATTCAGGAATGGTGGGCGCGGCTGCCCAAAGGAGTCGCTTTAATCATCTGCATTCTGCTGTCAGTCATGGTGATCGGTTATCCGATCTATGCGATGGCTCGCTGGTCGGATCGCTATCTGGCGCGGCTGCGGGAAAACCAGAAAAAAGCCAATTGATCAAATTCAGGACTTTCGCTTCGGATTCAAAAAACGTTCGGGGTGAGCTTGTCGAACCCCCCTTTTTACCGATAAATGCCCTTCGACCGCTGAGCTTGCCGAAGCGTCAGGGCGAACGGATGGAGCGAAAGTCCTAAAATTGCTAATGCCGTTAATCGCGCCACGCTGAAATCCCCAACCAGCCATTCTCAACACCCCTGTTTCACTGCTGGACCACCATTCCTTCACTCTCACTCAAGACACTCAACGCATGAATCCCAACCAACGTCTTTACATCATTGGCGCTGGCCCCGGCGGGCTGGAGCATCTCAGTCCCACCGCTCGCGCTGCGCTGGAATCCTGCACCGATCTGGCCGGACACGGCTTATATCTGAACCTGCTGGGTGCGTTGACTGAAGGTAAAACCCGCCACAAAACTCCGATGGGCGAAGAACTGGCCCGCGCCGCGCTGGCGCTCGATCTGGCGGCCAGTGGTCGCACCACTGCGCTGATTTCCAGCGGCGACGCCGGGATTTATGGGATGGCGACGGTGGTGTTTGAACTGCTGGCGCGCAAACCCAAGCCGGAATGGGCGGAGGTCACTATCGAGGTCATTCCCGGCATTTCCGCGATGCAGGCGGCGGCGGCGCGAGTCGGCGCTCCTCTGGCCCATGACTTCTGCGTGATTTCGCTCTCGGATTTGCTGACGCCGTGGGAATTGATCGCCAAACGGATTGATCTGGCCGGTCAGGGCGATTTTGCGGTGGCGTTTTACAATGCGGTGTCCAACAAACGCTCCTGGCAACTGCTGGAAGCGCAAAAAACCCTGTTGCGCTACCGCCAGCCGGAAACCCCAGTGATTGTCGCCTTCAATGTCACCCGCAAGGGCGAGCAACTCACCATCACCACGTTGGGCGAACTCGACCCGGAACCGCTGAACATGCTGTCGCTGGTGCTGGTCGGCAACAGCGAAACCCGGCGGGTCGGCCCGTGGGTTTACACCCCGCGCGGCTATCACACCAAACCGGAACTGGCGGACTGAGTATTAGCGCGGCAATGAAAAAGCCGACCCGAAGGTCGGCTTTCTGTTACGCCAAGCAATCTAAGTTTAGGCGGCTTCGGCCACTGTCCACACTTCCGGGGCCTTCTCGGCGCGAGCGCCGAACTCCTGACGCTGGCTTTCGAGTTCCGGCGGCAGATGAGCGCCAAACTTGTCGAAGAAAGTCTTGATCTCTTCGATTTCGCTGATGGTCTCAGCGCGGCTGATGCTGGTGATGGACTCGAATTGTTCCTTGGAGAAATCCAGCCCTTCCAGGTCCAGGTCTTCGTAGCGCGGCATAAAGCCGAATGAGCTTTCCACCGCTCCGACCTTACCGTTCACCCGCTCGACAATCCACTTCAGCACCCGCATGTTCTGGCCGTAGCCCGGCCATACGAACTTGCCATCCGGGCCTTTGCGGAACCAGTTGGTGCGGAACATCAACGGCAGCTTGATATCGGTGCGCTTGCCCATGTTGACCCAGTGGCCCCAATAGCTCGCCATGTTGTAGCCGCAGAACGGCAGCATGGCGAACGGATCGCGGCGAATGCCGGTGACGCCAATCGCCGCTGCGGTGGCTTCCGAACCCATCGTGGCGGCCATGAATACGCCGTGGTTCCAATCGAACGCCTGATACACCAGCGGGAAGGTCTTGGACAAACGACCACCGAAGATGAAGGCCGAGATCGGCACGCCCGCCGGGTCTTCCCAAGCCGGGTCAATGGTCGGGCACTGCGCCGCCGGGGCGGTGAAACGGGAGTTGGGATGGGCGCCAGGACGGCCGCAGTCCGGGGTCCAGTCCTTGCCGGTCCAGTCAATCCCGTGAGCAGGCGCGGCGACGCCCATGCCTTCCCACCACACATCGCCATCATCGGTCAGCACGACATTGGTGAAAATGGAGTTGGCTTGCAGGATTCCATCGCCATCGGGTTGGAATCGTAGGAGGTGCCGGGCGCAACGCCGAAAAAGCCGGCTTCAGGATTGATGGCGCGCAAGGTGCCATCGGGCGCGGGCTTGATCCAGGCGATATCGTCGCCGACGGTCAACGCCTTCCAGTTGCCGAAGCCCTTGGGCGGGACAATCATAGCCAGGTTGGTCTTGCCGCAGGCGCTGGGGAACGCCGCCGCCACATAGGTCTTCTCACCTTCCGGCGATTCCAGGCCGAGGATCAGCATGTGTTCGGCCAGCCAGCCCTCATCGCGGGCCATTGAAGACGCGATGCGCAGCGCCAGGCACTTCTTGCCCAGCAGCGCATTGCCGCCGTAGCCGGAACCGTAAGACCAGATTTCGCGGGTTTCAGGGAAATGAACAATGGCTTTCTTGGCGATGTCGGGCTGGCACGGCCACGGCACATCCTGTTGACCGGGTTCCAGCGGCGCGCCAACCGAATGGACGCACGGCACGAAGAAACCGTCGCTGCCCAGCGTGTCGAGCACCTTCTGACCCATGCGGGTCATGATCTTCATGTTGACCACGACATAAGCCGAATCCGTAAGCTCGATGCCGATCTGGGCAATCGGGCTGCCGATAGGCCCCATGCTGAACGGAATGACATACAGGGTGCGACCCTTCATGCAGCCGGCCATCAATTCTTTCAACTGCGCCCGCATTTCATCCGGTGGCATCCAGTTGTTGGTTGGACCGGCATCTTCCTTATTCAGGCTGCAAATGAACGTGCGATCTTCAACCCGCGCCACATCGGAGGGGTGCGAGCTGGCAAGATAGGAGTTAGGGCGCTTTTCCGGGTTCAGCTTGACGAAGGTTCCAGCAGCGACCATTTCATCACACAGCCGTTGGTATTCTTCCTCCGAACCGTCGCACCAGACGATTCGATCAGGCTGAGTCAGGGCGGCTACTTCGTCCACCCAATTCAATAACTTGGCGTTGCTAGTCCGGTTCTTGCCATCATGAGCGATAGTCATCTTGTGAACTCTCCTGGGGTTTCGGCTGCGGTGGAGTTGAAAAGCGCCTGAACGGTGCGTCAGCGCCGTCCGCGCTGAATAAAGACCAGAAAGACATTGGTAAAACGCGGTCTTTACTTAATGAGAAAGGTTAGCATGGAGCGGGCGGGGATTCCACCAATCCCGCCGGGCAAGTCACTCCCGTACCAGCCAGCCCGCAATAGCCGCCGGGATTTTTGGCCAGATATTGCTGGTGATAATCTTCGGCGTAATAAAACGCGGGCGCAGGCCGGATTTCGGTCGTGATCGGCCCGTAACCGGCGGTAGTTAAAGCCGATTGGTAGGCCGTTCGCGACATTTCTGCGGCGGCCTGCTGTTCCGGGCCACTGGTATAAATCGCCGAGCGGTATTGCGTGCCGCTATCGTTGCCCTGACGCATTCCCTGGGTCGGGTCGTGCGTTCCCAGAACACGGCGAGCAATTCGGCATAGCTGATTATTTCCGGATCAAACGCCACCCGCACCACTTCAGCATGGCCGGTGCGCCCGCTGCACACCTCCTCGTAGCGCGGATTTTGGGTATATCCGCCCGCATAGCCGACCATCGTGGAATACACCCCCGGCAGCGTCCAGAAGCGACGTTCCGCACCCCAGAAACAGCCCAGGCCAAATACAGCGAATTGCAGACCTTCGGGGAATGGCGGGGTGATGCGATTGCCATTGACGATATGCCGCTCTGCAATCATTAAGGCTTGGGCATGACCGGGCAGAGCGTGTTCGGGGTCGGGCAACGTGAGCTTGTTAGTGAGGTTGAAGCCGAACATTGAGGCAATCTCCAGTTGGGGGAATGCCCACTTGACCGATTCCAGTGATCGAGGTTCAGGAGCCGGTTGTTTAGTGCATCATGATTCTCTCGCGCTTGTCTTGGCGGTAAGCGCTGGGCTGGCGGATAATGTTTTTTCTTACAGAAACCGATGACTGCTCATGTGGTTCAGGAATTTGACAGTATTGCGCTTGACCGAGCCGTTTTCCTTCACTGCCGCAACCTTGGCGGCGCGGCTGGATCAGGACGCCTTTCAGCCTTGCGCCAGTTATCAGCCCAGCACCGCTGGCTGGATCCCGCCGCTCGGTCGCAAGGCAGTGGATTTAGTGCATGAGGTGAACCGGAGTTTGCTGCTCTGCTTGCGCATCGAGGAAAAGCTGTTACCGGCGATGGTCATCAATCAGGCGGTGGCCGAACGGATTGCGCTGATCGAGGATCAGCAGCAACGAATGGTGCGGCGGCGGGAAAAACAGGAATTACGCGAGCAACTGGTGCAGGAATTGCTGCCCCGCGCCCTGAATCGCAGTCGGCAAAGTTACGCCTATATTGATTCCGTCAACGGCTGGCTGGCAGTGGACAGCGCCACCCCGCGAGGAGTCGAGGAGATCACCGGGATGTTGCGCAAGGCGCTGGAATCGCTGTCGGCGACGCCAATGCGGGCGCAGCAATCGCCAACTGCGGTGATGACGGCCTGGCTGGCGGAAGGCGGGGCGCCAGCGGGATTTGCCTTGGGCGATGTCTGCGAATTACGCGAGGATCAGGAAGGCGGCGGAATAGTCCGTTGCCGGGGTCAGGATTTGACCGGCGATGAAATTCGCGCTCATCTGCAAGCGGGCAAACAGGTCACCCGGCTGGGCCTGACCTGGCAGGAGCGGGTCGCCTTTGTGCTGGATGAGACCCTGGTTATTCGGCGGCTTCAGTTTCTGGACGTGGTGCGCGAGTCGTTGCGCGACCTGGCGACCGATTCGGCTGAGGCGGTGTTTGACGCCGAGTTTGCGCTGATGAGCGGGGAACTGGCCTTATGGCTGCCTCGCCTGCTGGAACTGTTTGGCGGGGAAGCGCAGCAACCCTGAAACAAAGCTATGTTGATGTGAGTTCAACCACGTTTAATTCAACAGTGAACGACGAGTGCGTAGCGTGTAACGCTCCAAGGAGCAGTATCAATGGGAACCTGGCAACTGACCGGCCTGTTCGTGTTCGTGGGGATAGCGGTGATTATCGTGCTGGCTGGCTGGCTGGTCGTGAATCACCTTCGTGAACGCAAGCGCCTGATTGAAGAGCGGGTGCAGGCGATACGCAAGCTGGCCGCAGAAAAAGCGGCGGCGGAAAAAGCGGCGGCGGAACGGGC
>JAAUTD010000075.1 GCA_012031845.1 Synechococcaceae cyanobacterium SM1_2_3 | reverse complement strand
TCAGCTCGATTTCCTTTCGATTGATCTCGGTCGTATCTTCTGACTCGAATAGTATTTCTTTCCTTATTGTGAAGTCCCGACGCTGTTCCCTTGTGAAATCCTGAGCAATGAGTCCACTACTCGCGCTGCCGAAGTAGTTGATGCTATCCGTAAGGTCTTTCCCGATGTATATCTTCCCGTTCGGGTAAGTGATCTTGTAGACGACCTTGATGCTTCGTGGGTCACTCATAGGCATTTAACATGGAATTTTGCTCTGGAAATGAAGTGGCGCACTGATGCGCCCCTCGGAGATGCAGATTACAGCCGATCACACCGCGACTATCAGCCGCTCCACGCGCTGAAATCCGCGCGGCAATGGTTTACCCCGTCGCCCGCGCTCACCGGCGTAATGCTCCAAATCCGCCGGCTTCAGTTTGAAGTCGCGCTTGCCGGCCGTGAGAACAAGGCTGCCTTGCGGCGGCACAAACGCGAGCGCGATCAATCGCTCCCGCTCATTGGTTTCAGTGGGCATATCAAGAAGTTTATTGCCTTTGCCTTTCGCCAGACGCGGCAACTCTTTTGCGGGAAACAGCAATAAACGGCCACTGCTGCTAACGGCCGCCAATCGATCCGTTTCCAGATTCGCACCCGGCAGCGGCGCTAAAATTTGTGCGCCTTCCGGCACGGTCAATACCAGCTTACCGGCCTTGTTGCGACTGGACAGATCGTCGAAAGTGCAGATAAAACCGTAACCGGCATCAGTCGCCAACAAATATAAATCTTCGGGATTGCCTAATAGAACGCGGATAAACCGGGCGCCATCCGGCGGACTCAATTTGCCGGTTAATGGTTCGCCATAACCCGCGCCGAAGCTAATCCGGCCACCGGCAAGGAATAAGTTCGGCCAGTGGAGTCGAGAAACACCGCTGCCTGATTACTGCGCCCTTGCGCCTGATCCAGAAAACTGTCACCCGCTTTATAGCTCAGAGTCGTCGGGTCTATCTCGCGCCCTTTGGCCGCCCGCACCCAACCTTTTTGCGACAGCACCACAACTACTGGCTCACTGGGAGTCAGAGCGGTTTCATCCAGAGCTTGCGCCGCTCGCCGTTCAACCAGTGGGCAACGGCGCGGATCGGCATAACGCTTGGCGTCTTCCTTAATCTCGCTGCGAATTAGCGTCTTCAATTGTTGTTCGGAACTGAGCCATTGCTGTAATTGTTCCTGCTCCTTGCGCAGATCGCCCTGTTCACCCCGTAATTTCATTTCTTCCAGGCGGGCCAGATGGCGTAATTTGGTTTCCAGAATGGCTTCAGCCTGAAGTTCCGACAATTGAAAGCGGGCGATTAAAACCGGCTTGGGTTTTTCCTCCATCCGCAGAATCCGAATCACTTCATCCAGATTCAGATAGGCAATTAATAGGCCGTCCAGAATATGCAGCCGTTGTTCGACCTGATTCAGTCGGTGTTGTAACCGCCGCCGCACCGTTATGACCCGATAGCGCAGCCATTCTTCCAGAATCTGTTTGAGATTTTTAACGTGCGGACGACCATCCAGGCCAATCATGTTGAGATTGACTCGATAACTTTTTTCCAAATCGGTGGTGGCGAATAAATGATCCATCAATAAATCGGCGTCCACCCGACTGGAGCGCAGCGCAATCACCAGCCGGGTCGGATTTTCATGATCGGATTCATCGCGCAAATCCTCCACCATCGGCAATTTTTTCGCGGTCATTTGCGCCGCGATCTGTTCCATGATGCGCGCCCCGGAGACCTGATGCGGCAAAGCGGTAATCACCACGTCGCCATTTTCCCGCTCGAACACGGCCCGTAATCGCACTGAACCATTGCCGGTCTGATACAACTTCCGCAATTCATCGCGGGGAGTCATGATCTCGGCCCCGCCCGGATAATCCGGCGCCAGCACCAAATCCGTCAGCGCATCCAGTTCACAGTCAGGATGATCCAGCAGATGAATACAGGCCGCCGCAATTTCACTCAGCGCATGGGGTGGTATATCGGTTGCCATTCCCACTGCAATGCCGGTCGCGCCATTCAGCAGCACATTCGGCAACCGAGCCGGCAGCGATGTCGGCTCATCCAGCGTACCGTCGAAATTGGGCGTCCAGTCTACTGTTCCCTGACCCAGTTCCGCTAACAGCACTTGAGAAAACGGCGACAATCGCGCCTCGGTATAGCGCATGGCGGCAAAGGATTTAGGATCATCGGGCGATCCCCAATTGCCCTGACCGTCCACTAATGGATAGCGATAGGAGAACGGCTGCGCCATCAACACCATCGCTTCATAACAGGCGGAATCGCCATGCGGGTGATATTTGCCCAGCACATCGCCCACGGTGCGGGCCGATTTCTTATGTTTGGCACCCGCGCTCAAACCCAATTCGGACATGGCGTAAATAATGCGCCGCTGCACCGGTTTCAGGCCATCGCCGATATGCGGCAGCGCCCGGTCGAGAATGACGTACATGGAATAATCCAGATACGCCTTTTCGGTAAAGACTTTCAGCGGCAACTGTTCGCTGCTGTCAGGAGTAAAAAGCACAAGTTCAGCCATTAAGAGATCGCTTCAATTACCGATTAGGGAAAACTTCTGCCAGATTAATCACGGCGTCGGGACAAAGGATGGGGGCAACAGAGCCGGTGCGCAGGTTATACCGTTGCTGATATTGTCCATCAGCGGGATCGCGATAGATTTCCAGTTGTTGTTGCTGAATATCCAGCAGCCAGACTTCGGGAATGCCGTGACTGGCGTAGAGCGGGATTTTGACCTCCCGGTCATAGCGAACGGTGCTATCGGAGACTTCAATAATCAGCAGAATATCTTCTGCATGGGGATTGGATCGGCGATAAAAATCATCGCGCCAGCGCAATAAGGCAATATCCGGCTGCGGCTCGGCATACCCACCCAGGCTGATTGGATCCTGAACGGATACAATCGCTTTTCCATGCAGCAAGGCTGCCAGTTTATTATTAAGATATTTAACTTCACCACTATGCGGGCTTCCTATCGGCGCCATTTCGATTAACTCCCCCTGAATTAATTCAATCCGCGAGTCTTCGTTTAATAGCCCAACTTCACCCATTCGATGATATTCCGTCACAGTCCAGCGATGATGCGGCTGCAATGCCAAAAGCTCTTCTGCAAATAAAGTTGACATCGGATGCTCTCCTGCAGGAATTGCTGCAATCGAAATCGTTATTGCCGTTAAGGATGCGCTCTACTCGATGGCCGCCGACTCATGAAAAACCGGTACAGCACCGGCACCACAAACAAGGTCAGCGCGGTGGAAAAGAACAGCCCCCAAACAATGCTGGCGGCGACCGGCCCCCACAACAGCGATTTGCCCGCCAGCCCAAACGCCAGCGAAAACAGCCCGGCAATGGTGGTGCCGGTGGTCATCAGCACCGCGATCAGCCGCCGCCGGGCAGCGTAAAGCGTGGCGTGCAGGGTGGACATGCCCGCGCCGCGCCGCGCATTGGCGGCGTCAATCAGCACGATGGCGGCGTTGACCGCAATGCCCACCAGCGCGATCACCCCGTACAGCGTATACAGCGACAGCGGATTGCCGGAGGCCAGCAAACCCAGCGTCACCCCGGTGAACGCCAGCGGCACCGTGACCAGAATCAACAGGGGCTGAAAGTAGCTGCGAAACTGCGCCGCCAGAATCAGATAGATCAGCCCCACCCCCAGCAGGAACAGCGGTCCCATCGCGCTGAGCGATTCATCAATGTCATCGAGTTCGCCGGAGAAATCGAGATTGACGCCGGGATAACGCGGGCGGATTTTTTCCCATTCCGCCCGCAGCCGGTTATTGGCGGCCAGGGTGTCGCTCTGTTCCTTATCCAGATCGGCTTCGACGGTAATGGCGCGGCGCAGATTCCAGTGCCGGATCAGGCCCAGGCTTTTGCGCTGTTCGGCGACCAGCAGTGCGCCCAGGCTAGTGACGCCGCCGCCAGGCAGCGCCACCGGATCATCCAGCATCTGGCGGATTTCAGTCACGGTGCGCGGCGCGGCCCGCACCCGCAATTCCACCTTTTCGCCCCGGTCGCGCAAGTCCGCCACCACTTCGCCGTCCACATGCAGCCGCACCAGCCGGGCTGCCAGTCCGGGATCGAGACCGGCGTTGCGAGCGGCGTTCACATCCACCCGCAGTTCCAGTTCGTCGCGGCCCGGCGTGTCGTTGTCCACCACATCGCGGGCGCCGGGAATCGTCGCCACCAACGCCTTGACCGCATCGGCGGCGGTGCGCAGTTCCGCCCGGTCATCGGCGCGAACCTTGACGCTGATCGGTTTGGCGGTCGGCGGGCCGCCGGAGATTTGCAAAAAGGAAATGGCGGCCCGGCCCGGCGTGTTGACCACCGCTTCGCGCATGTCCTCAATGATGGCGTTCAGCGAGCGCATGTCCGGCGTCGCCGGATTCAGCGACACCGCGATCTGACCATACTGATCGCCGTACAGCGGCTCCATTTCGGTCAATTTGATCCCGGCCAGCGCGGTGATCGAGCGGGCCTCACCCTCGCGCAAGCCGACGCGCACCCGCTGTTCCACCGCCAAGGTCTGGCGCAGGGTTTCTTCGATAGGCGCGTTCGGCGGCATGTCCACGTTGACGTAATACAGGCGGATCGGATCGAAGGCGAAGAACTGGAACTTCACCAGCCCGCCGACCACCGCCGCTGCCGCGCCAAGAAACAGCGCCAGGGCCAGACCCAGATAAACGCTGGGATAGCGCATGACGTAAATCAGCAGCCGGGTGTATTTCACCCGCAGCCGGTGGGTCCACTTCTCGCGCAGCGCCTGGGTGCGCGAACGGCTGATGGCGTGCGTTCCAAGCGCCACGACATGGGACGGCAGCATCCAGAACGCCTCGATCAGGCTGACGGTCAGGCCTACCGTGACCACGAACGGGATCACGAACATGAATTTGCCGACGATGCCCGGCAACAGCATCAGCGGCAGGAAGGCGGCAATGGTAGTGGTCACTGACGCCAGCACCGGCAAGCCCACCTCGCGGATTGAATCCAGCGCCGCCATACCGCGCTCCATCCGAAAATACATCGCCTCCTCCACCAGCACCACCGCGTCATCCACCAGCATCCCCAGCACGATGACAATCCCCAGCAGCACCGAGACATTGAGAGTGAAGCCGACCGCATTCAGCAGCACGAAGGCGCCCGCCACCGAAAACACTACGCCCAGCGCCACCAGCGCCGAAATGCGCGAACCCAGAAACAGCCAGCAGGCCGCCAGTACCAGCAGCAGGCCGACTATGGCGTTGCTCTCCATGATGCCCAGCGCCTCGCGGGTAGGCACGGTCTGGTCATCGCTCAGCGTCAGTTGCAGGCCGCTGCCGACCAGCCCTCCGCCTGGCCGGTCAATACCACCATCGCGGTGGGAAAACCGTTGGATGTGGTGATCTCCAGAATCTCCGGGTCGAGCGTTTCCACCGGCAATTCGGCATTGGCCTTGTTCTGAATCTCGCGACGCAGGTCGTTGACCCGTTTATCGAACACCCGCACTGGAATGTCGCGAAACCGCACCAGGATGTTGGAAACGCCTTCGCGGGTGGAGCTGACCACGAATTTCACGTCCTGCACCCCGCGAATCGAATCCTCCAGCGGATTGGTGACCCGCTTTTCCACATCCTCGGCGGAAGCGCCGGGCAGGGCCGTGGAGATGTTGACCCAGTTGAAATTGATTTCCGGGTCCTGTTCGCGAGGCATCCGGTTATAGGAAAGCAGGCCCATCAGAATCACCACGGCAAAGGCGATATTCGCCAGCGGATGATTGGTGATCAACGCCTTGATCAGGCCCATGTCAATGCGCTCCATCAGCCACGGTTGCGCTCACAGCCTGACCGTCGTTCAGCCCTTGCTGACCGCGCACCACGATTGCAGCGTCGGCTGGCAACGCCACTGTGAAGGGTCGGCCTTCCTGAGCGGTCGGCGCTGGCATAAACCGGGCGCGTCCACTCTCCACCACGAAAGCGCCCAGCACTGGCCCGCGCCTGACCAGCAATTCCGCCGGCAGCCGCAGCGTTGAAGTGCGCCAGCGCAAGGTTCCGCTACTGCCGACCAGAGCCGCTGGCTCCACAAAGGCCAGGCGGGCTATCCGGGTTCGCGCCGCGCTGTCCACCACCGGCGACAATCGCAGCAGCCGGGCTGGATAATGTCGCCCGTGGCTCTCGAAGCTGATTTCCGCCGCCTGCGGCAACGCATCGGCCTGAACCGCCTGCACCTGGGCTTCAATCTCCGGCGGCTGCATGTCCACCAGCCGCAGCAGCGCCGCTCCGGCTACGGCCATTGCGCCCAACTGAGCCTGACGCTCCAGCACCACGCCGCTGAATGGCGCAGTGATGCGGCATTTCTCAACATTGCGCGCCGCGACCGCCCGTTGCGCCTGCGCGACCGCAAGATCGGCTTGCGCGGCCTGCACCCCGGTGTTCAGTTCCAGAACGGCATCGTCAGACACAAATTGCCGGGTTTTTAGCGTCAACCCTTGCCGTAGCCGTTGCTCGGCCAAGGCTACCCGGGCCTGCGCCGCCGACACTTGCGCATCGGCCTGCGCCAGCGCCAGCCGATAGTCGGTCGCATCCAGTTCCACCAGCAGTTGTTCGGCTTTCACCGCTTCGCCGACCTCGGCGCGGATACGCGCCACCCGCGCCGTCACCTCGGCGGCGATACGGCTGTCATTGCGCGGCAGCACATTGGCCGGTGCAGTTCCCCAGTCCGGCAGCGCCACCTGTTCAAGCGCCTGCACCCCGATGGTAACCGGCGTGGCGGTTTGAGCGGACGCTATCAAGCACAGCAATAGACCTGCGGAACCAAAGGCGAGTCGCAACATGGAAGGATGTCTCAGGGGTTGTCAGAAACAGCAGCAGGAGATTTTGACAACGGACTATAGCAATCTTATTTCAACTATTGACGCACTGCGGGCAGGATACCCATGCCACAACGGTGATTGACGCGGATGAAGGAAGGATGCTGCTGAAGTTTGCAGTGAATCAATCCAATGCTGGCTGGACTTATTGCGGTTATTTTTGCTTTTCTTCAATCGCATAAGCCAGCGAAACCGCGCCAGGCCCAATATTGACGCCACCCGCCATGCTCATAATGGACATTAACACCTGGACGCCGCATTTTTGGGCATATTGCTCAAAAGCCATGACTGAGGGTTTTTGTTTAAACTCCTGCAAATTGCCTGCATAACTGATCACGACAATTGGATTTTTCAGACCTTGATCTATTGAGCGACGGGCTTGATCCAGCAGGTCAGACAGGGCCTTATCAAATCCCCGCGATCTGAACGCCACTTCGGTTTTTCCATCTCTAAACCGGTGAACGGGCTTGATGTTGAATAGTGAACTCAGATGATAATTCAGAAAACCAACGCTGTTTTCAGCCTTTTCATTATTCTCATTCTTTTCGTTGTCTTCACTTTTATTGCCGGTCTGAAGGCGGCTATAACTCAAATCATCCGATAAAAGATAGCAATGAATATATTGCCGGAACGCCTCGGTCAGACGCCGTATCTCATTAAAAGGCAGATCGCTGTTCTGCAGTAGCCGGTTGACGGCATCCGCCAGCACCGCCTGACCGGCGAACAGCGTCTTGCTGTCCAGCACCATCAGGTGAAACGGGGTATTCAATCCGGCCTGCCGCCGCTTTTCCCGATAGCTGCGCAGAATGGCGAAAGAAGCCTCAGTTGCATGTTGAAACAATCGGCTATGGGTTTGCGACAGGGTAATCAACAACGCCCGATCATACTCAACGACCAGTTGCTCCAGAAACAGGCTGGTAATGACGTGCGCTGAACAGGGTTCGGCGTTAACGCCTAATCCTTGAGTGGTGGCCAGGCGATGATGAAACGCCAAGGTCAGATTGACATCGCGGGTATCGTTGACAACCCGTCCGCCCAGCCTCAGAGCAAACGGCAACACATGCAATTGATGCTGCCGGATATAAGTGCTTGGCAAATCGCAGGCGGCATCCACAACCAAGGCGGTTTTCATCCGAAGACTACTCCTTACAATACGATGGATGATGAGTGGATCCACTCATGGACGAAGGTGCGGTTAATCAACATGAGGACCGCTGTAAATGGCGTCGAATCGACATCCGTAGCCAAAACGGTCGCCTTGCTTGATTGGTTCAGTGCGCACTACGGTTGCAGTGACCTCGACCTCATCTTCTCCAAGCTCATCGGCCCGGATCCGCAAATAAAGTATGGCTCCAATCTCAATGATCTGCTCGGTCCATAACAGGATGCCGCCCACACTGATATTACCCAGCCAACCGGCCTGCGCACTCTCGACGCCAACCATTCGGTACTGAACCGCTGCATGAACCTCAGTGCGGGCAAAGCGTCTTTTTTCTGGCTGATCGGACATGATTCGCTGGTTTCAACCTTTGGTGGCTTTAGATGCGGTCTAAAAACTAATGATTTGATTGTTAAGGACTGTGGGGCTGGATTTATCCCGTCAAGCCGGTTAAAACCGAATCTACATTCAATCCAGTCAATGGACTACAGCATAAAGTTTTTCGGCAGCTTCTTAGATGAGTCCTTTGCGGTCAGCCCACCAGGACGCCACCGCAGTGCTGGCAAAGGGTTGGCTGATACGCTATCACGGTCTCAAAAAGTGGGCTAGACTGACCAAAAATATCGCTTAAGGCTATTCTAGTGTGTCCAAACGCAGGTTTTGCTCCCGCACGATGAGGAACCGTTCCATGTCCAGCCCGGATCAGTTCAGCAAGCCCGAAGAGTACCAAGCATTCAGCGTCGGCCAAACCATTTTCCGCAAAGGCGATGTCGGCGATAGCCTGTACATCGTCGCCGAAGGTCAGGTGAATATCGTCATGGGGGAGCAAATCCTCGAAACCGTCGAAGCCGGCGGGATGTTGGGCGAAATTGCGCTGATTGACGATAAACCCCGCAGCGCTGACGCGGTCGCCCGCACGGATTGCCTGCTGACGCAAGTCAGCCGCCAGCATTTCCTGGCTCTCATCCAGCACACTCCACTGTTTGCGCTTCAGGTCATGCGGGTCATGGCTGACCGCTTGCGCCGATCCAATACCCGTCGTCCCGACTAGCTGCAATGCTGTTATTGATGCTGAACCGCCGCTTTTAACGAACCCTTGGCCTCTGGCAGAACCGGAGACGTTTCGGGTGAGGCCGCACCGCCTGCCAATCCGCATCGCGGCGGTCGTTTCCAGGAATCCTGTGCATGATTGAAGCTTCTGTTGCCCGTCAAGACCCGCAGACTCCACCGAATCTGTCCCTGCTTCGCGACTATCGCATTGCCGAATCCGGTTATGACGAGATGTGTTCAGCCACTGGAGTGCTGCGCCCCCACTGGCATGATCTGGCGCAATTTCTGGAAAAAACCGGTGGCGCCGAGCTGGATCGCCGTTACAGCGAAGCTCAGCGCCTGTTGCAGGAAGATGGCGTGACCTATAACGCCTATGGCGATCCGCGCAATGCCCAGCGCCATTGGCAGGTCGATCCGATTCCACTGCTGATGACCGGCGAAGAATGGGAGCAGTTGGCGGCCGGGATGGAACAGCGCTCCCGGTTGCTGAATGCGCTGACCGCCGATTTATATGGGCCGCGCACCACCATCCGCCAGGGCTGGCTGCCGCCGGAGCTGATCTACGCCTACCCCGGATTTATCCATGCCTGCCACCAATCGCTCCCCGTTGGTCACCGCTGGCTGATTTTCCACGGCATCGATCTGGCGCGGGGGCCGGACGGCGTATTTCGGGTTTATGGCGACCGCACCCAGTCGCCTTCCGGCGCGGGTTACACGCTGGAGAACCGCATTATTCTGGCGCGGGCGCTGCCGATGCTGTATCGCGATGCGCCGCTGCGGCGGCTGGCCAGCTTTCTCGAAACCGAACGCGCCACCCTGGCCGGGCTGGCCCGCCACAATCCCGAAGACCCGCATGTGGTGTTGTTGACGCCCGGTCCTAACAGCCCGGTTTATTTTGAACACGCCTATCTCGCCAATTACCTGTCGCTGAGTCTGGTGGAAGGCGAAGATTTGGTGGTGCGCGATGGCCGGGTCTGGCTGAAAACCCTGGGTGGGTTGCGCCCGGTGGATGTGATTTTGCGGCTGGTGTTCGACGCCTATTGCGATCCGCTGGAACTGCGCGGCGATTCGCTGTTGGGCATCCCCGGTTTGTTGCAGGCCGCGCGCGGCGGTCATGTCGCGATTGCTAATGCGATTGGCAGCGGCGTGGTTGAAAATCCCGGACTGGCGGCTTTTCTGCCGTTGCTGTGCCAGCAATTGCTGGGCGAGACGCTGGCGCTGCCGTCCCTGCCGACCTGGTGGTGCGGCGCTCATGATGCGCGCAGCTATGTGCTGGATCATCTGGATCAGTTGGTGGTGCGTTCGGTCTTGCCGGGTCAGCCGCACTGGGAAGGCGCTCGCCTTGACGCGGCGGCTCGCGCCCAGTTGGTCAGCCGGATTCAGGCGACGCCACAGATGTTTGTGGCGCAGGAATCGTTGCCGCTGTCCACCGCGCCGGTGCTGGAAGACGGGCGGCTGATGCCGCGTCCGGTGATGCTGCGCGGTTTTGTGGTCGCCGATGGCGAGGGTTACCGGGTCATGCCCGGCGGTCTGGCGCGAGTCTCCTCCGGTCTGGATACCCTGCAAGTCGCGTTGCAACAGGGCGGCATCAGCAAGGACTGGTGGGTGTTGGCCCCGACCCCGCAGAAGCACGTCAGTTTGTTACGGCAAAGCTACGGCCCGATCTTCGTGACCCGCGACGGCGGCGATCTGCCCAGCCGGGTGGCGGATAACCTGTTCTGGCTGGGCCGTTACAGCGAACGTCTGGACAGCACCGCCCGGCTGTTGCGCGAAGCCTTTGGCCGACTGCTGGAATGGGAGCAGGACAATACCGATGAGCGTTGCCTGGACGACCTGCTGGAGGCGCTGGAAATCCCGGTGCCGCCGGTGGCGGAATCGCCGCGCGCCCGGTTTTTCACCCTGCGCCAGGAATTATTGAATCTGGTGGTCGAGTCGGAACATCCCGGCAGCCTGCATCTGATTTTCAGCGACATGCTGCGCACCGGACGAGCCGTGCGCAATCATCTGGGCGACGATGGCTGGCGCTTGCTCAACCGGATTCAGCAACAAATCCAGCAACCGGCCCCAGGATTGGGGGCGCGGCAGGCGCGGGAACTGCTGGAAGAGGATTTGATGCTGGTCACCGCGTTCTGCGGCTTGAACAATGAAACCATGCCGCATCATCAGGGCTGGCTGTTTTTCGACATTGGCCGCTATCTGGAACGGGTGCTGCACACGATGGCGCTGTTCAAGCTGGCGTTCATCACCGCCCGCAATCCCGGCTTGCCGCTGTGGGAAGTGGTGCTGACCCTCACTGACAATCTGACCGCTTACCGGCGACGTTACCGCTCGGCGCTGCACCCACGGGCGATCATTGATCTGCTGCTGTTTGATGAGGGCAATCCCCGCTCTATCGGCTACCAGTTGCGGCGCTTGCAACGCAATATCGGGCGCTTGCAGCCGCCCAATAACAGCTCCCCTTATCGCAGCGCCGAGGAACGGCTGATTCTGGAGGCCAGCGCGACGCTGCAACTGGCGGATATTGAGGCGCTGGCGACGCTTTCCCACGACAGCACTCATTCCAGCGCGGAACTGGCGCGGCTGCTGGAAACGCTGAATCGTCCGCTGCTGGCTCTGTCCGACGCGCTGATTCACAGCCATTTCAGCCATGCCGAAGTGCCCCGGCAACTGATCACGATGCGGCCATGAAATACACCATCACCCATCGCACCCTGTACCGCTACAGCAGCGGCGTGGCGCTCTGCCACAACGAAGCCCGGCTGTTGCCGCGAGAAACGCCCTGGCAGTTCTGCCGTCCCAGTCGGATTGAAATTCGCCCGCGCCCGGCGCTGTCCATCGAACGCTGGGATTTTTTCGGCAACCGGGCGCTATATTTCGCCATTCAGGACATTCATCAACGGCTGGTGGTGACGGTTGCTACCGAAGTGGAAGTGCTGAAGGCGCGGCCGTTCAACGCTTCCAGTCCATCGCCGCCGTGGGAGCAGGCGATTCGGCTGTTGCGGGATGATCTGAACCCGGACACCCTCGAAGCGCGGCATTTTGTGCTGGATTCGCCCTTTATCGCCGCGCAGGCCAAATTCCGCCAATACGCCCAGCCGAGCTTTCCGCCCGGTCGTCCCTTGTTGGAGGCGGTTGCCGATTTGAACCGGCGCATCAACCGGGAATTTACCTACGACCCGCATTTCACCACGGTCGCCACGCCGCTGGATCAGGTGCTTGATGAGCGGCGCGGGGTTTGTCAGGATTTTGCCCATCTGGCGATAGCCTGTTTGCGGGCATTGGGACTGGCGGCGCGTTATGTCAGCGGCTATCTGGAGACGATGCCGCCGCCCGGTCAGCCCGGCTGGTGGGGGCCGACGCCTCTCATGCCTGGCTGGCGGTGTATGTGCCCGGCGCGGATTGGGCGGAGTTCGATCCGACCAATGGCTGCATGCCCGGCGAAAAGCATGTGACGCTGGCCTGGGGGCGGGATTATGGCGATGTCGCGCCGCTCAAGGGCGTGATGACCGGCGGCGGTTCGCATTCGCTGGATGTGTCGGTGGATGTCGCGCCGGAACCGGTGGACAAACCGGCGGCGAATGAGGTTTAAGCCTTCGACTGCTCCATCAGAACATCATTGACCTGCTACCTAAGTTGGCTTTTGTGAAGCGGGTTTTGGATTTATGCCGTGTGGGTGGTTAGTGGTTCGAGTGGGTGGTTTTAGTTAGCCGCCTTCTAATAAATCACTTTCGCTATAGCAAGGAGTAATTATGAAAAATAATTTTGCTGGCTACTATAGGCTTTCCGAGAATGAATTCATAAAACTATGGAAAGATTGCTTGTTTGTTCTTGACGCTAATGTTCTTTTGAATCTTTATCGTTACCCAAAAGGGGCAACGAAGGATTTAATAAAAGTGCTGAAACGCATTTCAGATAGATTATGGGTGCCTCATCAAGTTGCTCTTGAGTATCAAGAAAACCGACTTAAGGTAATAGCTGAACAGATGAAGCGATTTGATGATGTAAGGAAAATTTTGGCAGAATCGTCAAACAGTCTCAGAAACAAATTCGGAGAATTGCAATTAAAAAAGCGGCATTCATCTATAGACCCTGAAGCTTTTCTAATGAAGATAGAAAGCGAATATTCCGAATTTACAGCCAATCTCACCCTACTGGAAAAAGAGCAACAGGACGTATCTTCGGAAGATACCTTGCGAAACGAGTTAGATGAACTACTTAACGGGAAAACGGGAATGCCTTTTCCGTCTACAAAACTAGAGGAACTCTATAAGGAGGGCAAAATTCGATATGAGCAAAAATGCCCTCCAGGATATGAAGATATAGGGAAGGGTAAGCCGAGTGATAAGGAAGGGCTATGTTATTTTTATAACGGGTTGAGCATCAAGCGTGAATATGGCGATTTAATTCTTTGGTATCAAATAATTGATGAAGCAAAATTAAAAAAATATCAAGCACATTGTTTTTGTTACAGACGATGAAAAGGAAGATTGGTGGTTGACTATTGAATCTAAAGGTGAAAAAACTATTGGTCCCCGCCCAGAATTATTGGTGAATTAATAACTAAAGCACAAG
>JAAUTD010000074.1 GCA_012031845.1 Synechococcaceae cyanobacterium SM1_2_3 | reverse complement strand
AACGTCTCGAAATCGCGGATGGTGAAAGGTGGACGTTCGGCGTGTCGTACCACTGATACGGCAGACTTTTGACCACCGGCATCAAGCCCTGCACCGCAATCTGGATGCGGCAGCGCCAGAAGCCGAAATTAGGAAAAGTCACAATTCCCTGCCGACCCACCCGCAACATTTCATCCAGCAGCGTTTCGGTGCGTTTCACCGCTTGCAGGGTCTGGGTCATGATCACATAGTCAAAACTGCTGTCGCCAAAGTCGGCCAGTCCGGCTTCCAAATCGGCGTGAATCACATTGACCCCGGCCTGAATGCATTTGACGATGTTGGCCGTATCTATTTCCAGACCGTAGCCGCTGGCCTGGCGGTGCTGATGCAGATACGCCAGCAACGCGCCGTCGCCACAGCCCAAATCCAGCACCCGCGCCCCCGGGCGAATCCACTCGCTGATCAATTCCAGTTCAGGCCGCATGAGTGTTGCCCTCCGCAGCCACCCGGTTCAAATAGGCGCGCAGCGTGTCGTGATACAGCGGAATCGGCATGAGAAAGGCGTCGTGGCCGAATTCGGAGGGAATTTCGACATAGCTTGCTTCCCGGCCAGCCCGCACCAAGGCTTGCACGATCTCGCGAGAACGGGTGGGCGCGAAACGCCAGTCACTGGTAAAGGAAATCACCAGAAAATGCGCTTGCGCCCGGTGAAAGGCGATGGATAAATCCTGATCAAAATCCGCCGCGGGATCGAAATAATCCAGCGTCTTGGTAATCAGTAGATAGGTATTGGCGTCGAAGCGATCCACAAAGGCATGGCCCTGATGCCGCAGATAACTTTCTACCTGGAATTCGGTATCGAAATTGAAATTGAAGTCCATTTTACCTTCGCGCAACTCGCGGCCAAATTTGGCGCGCATTCCCTCATCGGACAGATAAGTGATATGGCCGAGCATTCGGGCCAGCATTAACCCGCGCCGAGGCACCACGCCAAATTCGTAGTAATGGCCGTGATGAAAATCAGGATCGGACAGAATGGATTGCCGCGCCACTTCATTAAAAGCGATATTCATGGCCGACAGACGCGGGGCGGCGGCGATCACCAGCGCATGACGCACCCGGTCGGGAAAGGTGATCGCCCATTGCATCGCCTGCATTCCGCCGAGGCTGCCGCCGATCACCGCTGCCCACTGCCGGATGCCAAGCCGATCGGCCAGCCGCGCCTGACTGCGCACCCAGTCCTTGACCGTCACAATGGGAAAATCCGGGCCGTAAGGCTTGCGGGTTTCCGGGTTAATCACGGTGGGGCCGGTGGAGCCTTTGCAACCGCCCAGGTTGTTGCAGCAGACGATAAAAAAGCGGTCAGTGTCCATCGGTTTGCCGGGGCCGATGCAGTTGTCCCACCAGCCCGGTTTGGCCGGATCGTCAGCCTCGTGATAACCGGCCACATGGTGATCGCCCGATAGTGCGTGGCAAACCAGCACCGCGTTGTTGCGGTCGGCGTTCAGGCTGCCGTAAGTCTCATAAACGAGGTCGTAAGTCGCCAGCGACCGACCGCAATCCAGCGCCAGCGGTTCATCAAAATGGGCGGTCTGGGGAGTGACCAGCCCGACAGAATCGGAAGGAATTTGGTGCGGCATAGGTTCCTGATCGTCGCTGTGAAGTCCTTGGAGAATGGGGCAAAACCGGCGGCAAGTCTAATCGGCGGCGGGTTTGGCGGCAACGGGGCGATTTCTGGCGCAACTACTTGGAATTCGTGTTATCTGTGGTTCAGACCGTCCGTTTCAGTGCGAGAACCCGTTAGACCGCTTTAATCGCGCCGATCCGGCTTTGAATGGATTACGGAGGGTCAATGCGCCTATTCTCAAACCATCCTGCATGTCTTCTGAATAGAAGACTGAACAGCCCGCATCCTGTGCTGTAGCCAGAATAAGGCTATCCCAATACGACAGGCGATACGCTACACGCAATACCGAAGCCTGCCGGATTATGGGGAGCGTCACATCCAGAATCAGATAAACCACCACCCAATTCTGCATGGTTTGCTGGATTTCAGGTTAGGTATAGCCGACTTTACGAAATAAGGTTGTTGCGTACTCCATTAGAAATTACCAGAAAAAATAAACTAGTGTTCAAAAAACTATTCAATTTACAATTAAATTTTTATCAGTTAAGACCATGAAAAAATCAATAGTGTGATGTTGTTATCTTCTTCGGCAACCAGCCGATTAATTGAGTCCAACGAACCCGAATTAATCATTGAGTGGACTGATTGACGATGGATCAATTTCTCTAGTAATTGATCCGCTGATTCATTCGGAAATTGTGTAAACCACACGCTAAAAACATGATATGATCTTCGCGGTTATCCTGGGCGTTTCTAAAATTTTTTAACAATATGTAACCGCTTAATGCTGGCAATAATATGTTCTACTCCCACTTGAGTTATGGAAATAATTCAATTGATAATCCTATCTCTTTTCGTGAGATTTTCACCCTTTGGTTTTTTCTTCGGTTGATGAAGTCTGACTCCAGAAACAGTAAAATATTGAAAGCCCCTATTTTGATAAAGATCACTACCCATAGGAACCTTAATGTTTTCTTTATCGGCTATTTTTTATCATGTTGTTTGCCTTCATAGGTTTGGCTTAAATACTTAACTTTTTGATCTAAAAGACCATATATGATAATATTATTCATGGTATGGGCTTTTTTCCGCTAAAAAAGCGTTTTTGGCGCTCAGCATCCTTGGGATGTTCAATTTCAATTTCTCTTTCCGCGCCATCTATCGCTAAATCTTGGGGTGCCTCTTCTGCAAGTTTCCGCGCCATATCTTCAGAAACACGGACTGGAAGATGATCCATTTGCTTCAGCGTTTTACGCAAATACGACTCAATTGATATATTAAAAATGAGCTTGTCCTTGACTCATTCTAAACAGATGGGCTAACACTTCCTGGAGCGGATAAGCGGATAGGTTTTGAGATAAAAAAGAATAAATAGAAGTCTATCTTCATGTTTTGTTAAAATAGATTTCCGTCCTGCTTTGCTCGGATCGCGTTGATAAGATTGCGTTTCTTCCTCCCATAGTCGATTAAAAGATAAGCATAAAAAATCAAACTCGTCTCGATTCAATCTCGTCATAGCGCTTAAGATTTCTGGCTTCTCTTTAACACCTTAATATCATGCTTATTACCTCCAATATTAATGATGAAATTATATCATAGCCTTTAGTTTCTGGTAATGTCTAATAAAATTAATCATTATGGATTTGGAGAATTCAACAACCTGTATAGGACTAGCTATATACAGGTTGTTTATTAACATTTTATTCAACATAGAGCAGTGCGGCCAAGCCGATGCCCAGGGTTAGGGCGCGGCGGTGAGGAGGAGACACAGGCAACCTTATTGTCGTTGCGCTGTGATGCGCGACGAAAAGGCAGGGCCATTGGAAGCTTTGCCATTTTGTTTTCAGGACTTTCGCTCCATCCGTTCGCCCTGAGCCTGTCGAAGGGCATTCATCAGTAATAAACGGGGTTCGACAGGCTCACCCCGAACGGTTTTTGAACCTGAAGCGAAAGTCCTAGTTTTATGGATTACCACATTCCAGTGATCACCAAAGCAACTTGCCTAAGCTTTATCCTTATCGAACCATCATCCGATCCAGGGTGCGATAGCTGATGGCTTCGGTCAGATGTGGTGTCCTGATGTTCTCGGCGTCGGCCAAATCGGCAATGGTGCGTGATACTTTCAGAATCCGGTGATAGGCGCGGGGCGATAATCCCAGCCGTTCCAGCGCGTGTTCCAGCAGCCGGTGATCGGCGTCGCTCAACGCGCAATTCCGCTCGATTTCGCGAGTATTCATCACACTGTTGGGTTTGCCCGCACGCTGCAATTGCCGGTCGCGGGCGGCGCACACCCGTTCCCGCACCGTGGCGCTACTCTCCTCAGCGACCTCGCCGCGCAGCACCCGATGCGCCAGTCGCGGCACTTCGATGTGCAAATCAATCCGATCCACCAGCGGCCCTGACACCCGCGCCCCGATAGCGACGCACCTGCTCCTGACCACAGGCGCAGCGCCGTTCGGCGTCGCCCAGATAGCCGCAGGGACAGGGATTCATCGCCGCCACCAACTGAAACCGCGCCGGAAAGTCGGCCTGACGGGCGGCGCGGGAGATGGTGATCCGGCCCGATTCCAGCGGTTCGCGCAGCACTTCCAGCACCCGCCGGTCGTATTCCGGCAATTCGTCCAGAAACAGCACGCCGTGATGAGCCAGCGAAATTTCCCCAGGCCGGGGCTGACCACCACCGCCGACCAGAGCGACCCCTGAAGCGGTGTGATGCGGGGCGCGGAACGGGCGGACGCCCCATTGTTTCAAATCCAGCCCTTGCGCGCTGATCGAGGCAATCGCGGCGGTTTCCAGCGCCTCTACTTCGGTCAACGGCGGCATGATGCCCGGCAGTCGGCTGGCCAGCATGGTTTTACCCGTGCCGGGCGGGCCAATCAGCAACAGGTTATGCCCGCCCGCCGCCGCGATTTCCAAGGCGCGTTTGGCGTGATGCTGGCCGCGCACATCGGCTAAATCCCGTTCCAGCATGGCCGCTACGGGCGGCGGCGGTTGAACCACCGGCGGTTGCAGAGCCACGCCTGTCGCCAGTTGGCGGCAGACATCGAGCAGATGAGCCGCGCCCAGCACCTTGACGCCACTGACCAGCAAAGCCTCTCCCGCGTTATTACTCGGCACCAGCAAGGTGCGCCCGGCGTCACGGCAGGCGAGCGTGGCGGGCAACACCCCGCGAATCCCGCGCAATTCGCCGCCCAACGCCAATTCGCCAAAAATTCGTACTCGGCCAGCTGTTCGCTCCGCACCTGACCCGATGCCGCCAGAATGCCCAGCGCAATTGGCAGATCGAAACGACCGCCTTCCTTGGGTAAATCAGCCGGAGCCAGATTGATGGTGATGCGCCGGGTGGGAAATTCAAACTGACTGTTCTGAATGGCGCCGCGCACCCGATCCTTGCTTTCCTTCACGGCGGCTTCCGGCAATCCCACGATGAACAGGCCCGGCAGGCCGCCGGACAGATGAACCTCGACGCTGACCAGCGGCGCGTCAATCCCGACCTGGGCGCGGGTGTAAACGATAGCAAGCGACATGAAGGCTCCACCGACTGAAGGCGTTGATTGACAGAAGGCGTCAGGACTTTCGTTTCAGGTTCAAAAACCGTTCGGGGTAAGCCTGTCGAACCCCGTATTTTACCTGTGAATGCCCTTCGACCGCTGAGCTTGCCGAAGCGTCAGGGCGAACGGATGGAGCGAAAGTCCTGGGCGTGTTGGAACGCGCTGGCGGATGCCGATACAGCAGTTAAGCACTCATTTGGTGCATGAATAGGTCGGTTCAGCCCTCATCCCCATCAGGATCAACCGGTTTTTCCGCTGCCTTGCGCCGCTTGCCACCAGCGACCTTCAATTCGAGATCGGCCACCTGTTTTTCCAGTTCTTCCAGTTTGGCGCGGGTGCGGGCCAGCACCGCCTGCTGCACCTCGAATTCCTCGCGGGTTACTAAATCCAGCTTGGCGAAAGCAGCTTGCAGCGCCGCGTGGGCGTTTTTTTTCCATTTCGGTCTGGAATTGGCGAAAGCTGGGAGGCACCGCTTCGGCGAAACGCTTAGCCAAGTCATCAAAAGCCTTGGGATCGATCATGACGATTGCTCCGGGTAGAAGGTCTCCACTAAGTTTAACGGGATTTTCCGGTTTGTGGGGTCGGGCTTTAATGCACTAAAACAGTGCTAAATCACCGGCCTAGGTTCTGATAGAAGCTCGCCAAGTCAATGTCCGGCAAATAAATTGGCAATAACTAGCTGTTATTTAACAATATAATTTATATGGCACACGATATGCTTGCTTCAGAGTGAAATGAAGGGGTGGCGCTCGCGGCGATGGGGACGGTCGCAGCGCCGGAACGACCGAATCACGCCCTTCGGGGTGTTGCCAGCCACAGGAGAACCAGACCCAATGAAAATGATTACGGCGATTATCAAGCCGTTCAAACTGGACGATGTGCGGGAGGCCCTCTCGGAGGTCGGCGCACAGGGTATCACCGTTACCGAAGTCAAGGGCTTCGGGCGGCAAAAAGGCCATACCGAGTTGTATCGTGGAGCCGAGTATGTGGTGGATTTTCTGCCAAAAATCAAGATTGAAGTGGGTGTGCCTGATGAACTGGCGGAACGGATCATTGAGGCGATCACCCGGTCAGCCAGCACTGGCAAAGTCGGCGATGGCAAAATTTTGTTTTCGACCTGGAAGGCGCGGTACGGATTCGCACCGGCGAGTCCGGGCCAGAAGCGCTGTGACCATGAGTTTTCAACCTTTCAACCTCGTATGCGAACCCTTGGAGAACCCCACTAATGACGAGTAGAACAACGCAAGCGGCAAAAGTCAGCAGTCTGCTCTTGATGCTGGGAATGCTGGCGCCGACCCTGGCGCTGGGTCAGGATGCCGCCGCAGCGGCGGCAACCCCGACCTTGAACTCCGGCGATACCGCCTGGATGCTGACCTCGACTGCGCTGGTGCTGTTTTATGACGATTCCGGGCCTGTCGCTGTTCTATGCCGGCATGGTGCGCGCCAAGAACGTACTGTCGGTGATGATGCAGTGTTTCGCCATCACCGCGCTGATGACGGTGTTGTGGACTGTTTACGGCTACAGTCTGGCGTTTGACACAACGGGCATGACCAAGGAAGCCATCAACTTGGCGACTTTTGTCGGCGGTTTGGACAAGATGTTCCTGAGCGGCGTGGCGCGTGACAGTCTGACCCTGACCATCCCGGAAACGGTGTTTGTCACTTTCCAGATGACCTTCGCCATCATCACCCCGGCGTTGATTGTCGGCGCGTTCGCCGAGCGGATGAAGTTCTCCGCGATGCTGGTATTCATGGCCCTATGGTTCACGGTGGTTTACGCCCCGGTCGCCCACATGGTCTGGGGCGGCGACGGCGCGCTGATGTGGGATTGGGGTGTGCTGGATTTCGCGGGCGGCACCGTCGTACATATTAATGCCGGTATTGCCGGTCTGGTGGCTTGTATCGTGCTGGGCAAACGCCGGGGCTATCCGACCACGGCCATGCCGCCGCATAACCTGAATTTCACCATCATGGGCGCTTCGATGCTGTGGGTCGGCTGGTTTGGCTTTAATGCGGGCAGCGCGGTAGCGGCCAATGAATCAGCCGGGATGGCGATGCTGGTCACTCAGATTGCGACTGCTATGGCGGCGCTGGCGTGGATGTTCGCGGAATGGCTGACGCATGGTAAACCCAGCGTGTTGGGCATTGCTTCTGGCGCGGTGGCGGGATTAGTGGCGATTACTCCAGCGTCCGGCACCGCCGGGCCGATGGGCGCATTGCTGATTGGCCTTTGCTCCGGCGTCCTCTGTTTCCTCACCTCCACTAAGCTCAAGCGGGCGCTGGGTTATGACGATTCGCTGGACGTGTTCGGTGTTCACGCCGTCGGCGGCATCTTGGGCGCGATTTTGACCGGGCTGTGCGCTGACGTTAGCTTTGGCGGCGTGGGTCTGGTTGAAGGCATGACTATCGGCAGCCAGTTGTGGGTGCAAACCAAGGGTGTGCTGTTCACCGTGGTGTATTCCGGCATCCTGAGCTTTGTGATTCTGAAGATCGTAGATGTCGCAATTGGACTGCGAGTCAAGGAAGAGCAGGAAACCGAAGGTCTCGATCTGGCTCTGCACGACGAACGGGGTTACAGCCTGTAACCATCAATGGTGGGGATGCCGGGCCTTTGGAATCGCCCGGCATCCGCCCAAAATCGCGTTTAGTCATCAATTTTCGGTTATATTTCTACAGGTTTGGGATTGGCGAACGCCAGGGGTTATTCATGAAACTGATTACAGCAATCATCAAGCCGTTTAAGCTCGACGATGTGCGCGAAGCGCTGTCCGGCATCGGCGTACAGGGCATTACGGTCACTGAAGTCAAGGGTTTTGGCCGCCAGAAGGGACACACCGAGTTGTATCGCGGCGCCGAGTACGTGGTGGATTTTCTGCCCAAGGTCAAGCTGGAAATCGCCGTCGATGACAGCTTGGTGGACAAGGTGGTGGAAGCGATCTGCTCAACCGCCAACACCGGCAAAATCGGCGATGGCAAAATCTTCATCTACGATCTGGAGCGCACCATCGCATTCGCACTGGCGAAGTCGGTCCCGGCGCGTTGTAGCCGCGCCGTGAGGCGCACTGGAAAGGGCGGGGCTATCCGAGAGCGATAGCTCCGCCTTTTTGTTGTCAGCGATTTCCTTCCCAAGGATTCCGGTGCGATAGGGAATTCAGCAACTCACTGAAAAGATTTAGGACTTTCGCTTCGGATTCAAAAACCGTTCGGGGTGAGCCTGTCGAATCCCGTTTTTTTACCGATGAGTGTCCTTTGACCGCTGAGCTTGCCGAAGCGTCAGGGCGAACGGGTGGAGCGAAAGTCCTGAGATTGTGGAAGAAACGACATGAATTAAACTTCCGGCTCTTCTTCCGTCGGCGGTGTGAATTCATCGCTGTCCCGCAGGGTCATTTCCAGCAGATGAATCCGTCGATTGTCGGCGCGCAGCACCTGGAAGTGGAACCGGCTCAGGTTCACAATCTCGCCGCCCTTCGGAAGCCGACCCAGTTCCATCATCACCAGTCCGCCTACGGTATCGGCTCGTTCGTCGCTGAGTTCGGCCTGGAAGTGCTTGTTAAACTCCTCGACCGGGGTCAGCGCCTTAATAATGAACGAGTCGCCCTGGGGACGAATGAATACGCTGTCGTCATCTTCAGTATCGTGTTCATCGTCAATTTCGCCGACGATCTCTTCCAGCACGTCCTCATGGTGATCAGCCCGGCCACTCCGCCGTATTCATCCACCACAATCGCCATGTGCAGCCGATTGCCGCGAAATTCCTTGAGCAGAACATTGAGCCGCTTGCTTTCGGGGATGAACTTGGCGGGGCGCAACAAGGTGCGCAGGTCGAAATCTTCACGGCGATCAAAGGCATGGGCCAGCAGATCCTTGACGATCAGAATGCCGATGATGTTGTCCTTGCTGTCGTCAATCACCGGCAGGCGCGAGTGGCCGGATTCGACCACGGCGGCAATCAGACGATTCAGGCTCCAATCGTGTTCCAGCACCACCATTTGCGCGCGCGGAATCATGACATCGCGCACCTGGGTTTCCGAAACCCGCATGACGCCTTCCATCATCGCCAGCGCCTCGGCGTCCAGCAAATCCCGTTGCTGAGCGTCGCGCAACAACGCCATTAGCGCATCCCGATCCTTGGGTTCGCCCATTAAGCCAAAACTCAAACGCTCCAGCCATGACGGTTTATGACTGGGTTCGGATCGCTCGTCGTTCATGAGGGTTCGGGAATGTCTCCATAGGGATCAGCATAGCCAAGTCCGGCCAGGATACGGATTTCCAAGGATTCCATCGCCTCGGCCTGCGCTTCATCATGATCATAGCCAAGCAGATGCAAAACGCCATGCGCGACCAGATGCGCCCAGTGCGCGGCAGGCGGTTTTCCTTGGGCAATGGCTTCTCGCAGCAGCACCGGCGCGCAAATCACAATATCGCCCAGCAGTGCGCTTGCCACTTCGGGCGGAACCTCGGCGGGAAAAGACAGCACGTTGGTCGGCCCCTGCTTATGCCGATAACTTTCATTGAGGGCGGCGCTTTCCACTTCATTGACGATGCGAATGGTCAATTCAGCGTCCTTTGCGTAGTCGGCGGCGACCAGCGCCGCCTCAGCCCAGCGGCAAAATTCGGCTTCAGTCGGCAAGCCGGGCATATCCAGCGCAATCTGTACATCCAGTTCCAGCGTCATGCAGGGTTGTCCTGTTCGTAGCGAGCATAGGCATTGACAATCCGCTGCACCAGCGGATGCCGCACCACGTCGCGGGCGTTAAAGAAAGTGATGCCAATGCCTTCCACCTCCTTGAGCACCTGCAACACCTGGCGCAGGCCGGAGGGTACGTTACGCGGTAAATCAACCTGAGTCACGTCGCCAGTGACAACCGCCGTCGAGCCGAAACCAATGCGGGTCAGGAACATTTTCATCTGCTCCACCGTAGTGTTCTGGGCTTCGTCGAGAATAATGAAGGAATCGTTGATGGTCCTTCCACGCATGAACGCCAGCGGCGCGACTTCGATGATATTGCGTTCGATCAGCTTGGCGACCCGCTCAAAGCCCAGCATTTCATACAGTGCGTCGTATAGCGGGCGCAAATAGGGATCAATCTTTTGCGCCATGTCGCCGGGCAGAAAACCCAGTTTCTCCCCGGCCTCCACGGCGGGCCGCACCAGAATCAGCCGCCGCACGCTGTTGCTTTCCAGCGCATCCACCGCGCAAGCCACCGCGAGATAGGTTTTGCCGGTGCCGGCTGGCCCGACCCCAAAGTTGAGATCGTGATGCTTGATGCTCCATAAATAGCGCTGCTGATTGGGGCCGCGCCCGCGAATCAGTCCGCGCCGGGTGCGGATGGCGACTTCATCGGTCGTGGTCTCGGCTTCGATCAGCGCATCAGCTCCGGCTTCCTGCAAAAACAGATGGACTTGCGCTGGAGTCAACGCCTCGGCGGCGGTCGTCCGGTATAGCGCATTAATCACCGCAACCGCAACGGCAATAGCGTGGGGTTCGCCAATGACCCGGAACTGATGGCCGCGATTGTTAATCTCCACCGCCAGCCGGTGTTCGATCTGGCGCAAATGCTCGTCGAGATGGCCGCACAGATTGGCGAGACGCTGGTTATCAGCCGGTTCCAGCAGCAGATCGTGGAATTTGGGGGGCGGGTTCGGATTCAAGAGGGCGACAGGAGCGGGCGCGTTCATTAACAGGCGGTTTTGAGGATGGCGGTGGGCAATTCCGGGCAGGCCAGCAATCGGCCGCGCAAGGAATTAGGCAAGGCTTCGGTAATGGCGACGTCGGCGAAATGGCCGATCAGATCGCTGGGGCCGTCGAAATTGACCACCCGGTTGTTTTCGGTGCGTCCGGCCAGTTGCCACCCATCCTTGCGGGCGGGCCGCTCGACCAGCACCCGTTGCGCGGTTCCGATCATCCGCTGGCTCAATTCCTGCGCCTGTTGCTCAATCCGCGCCTGCAATTGCGCCAGCCGTTCCTTTTTGACTGGGATCGACGTTGCGTCCGGCAGATCGGCGGCAGGAGTGCCGGGCCGGGGACTGTAGAGAAAACTGAAGCTGTGATCGAAGCCAATCTCGTCAATCAACGTCATGGTGGCGGCGAAATCCTGTTCGGTTTCACCGGGAAAGCCGACAATAAAATCGGAGGACAGGCTGAGATCGGGCGAAGCGCCCGCAGTTTACGGATTTTAGCCTTGTATTCCAGCACCGTATGGCCGCGCTTCATCAGCGCCAGAATCCGGTCGGAGCCGCTCTGCACTGGCAGATGGAGATGGTTGACCAGTTCGGGAACGCGGGCGTAGACATCGATTAGCCGCTCGGACAATTCCACCGGATGCGAAGTGGTGTAACGAATGCGATCAATGCCGGGAATGGCGGCGACATGTTCAATCAGCAGCGCCAAATCGGCGATTTCGTCATCTTCGGTTGGCCCGCGATAGGCGTTGACGTTTTGGCCAAGCAGGGTCGCTTCGCGCACCCCTTGCGCCGCCAATGCAGCGACTTCGGCCAAGATGTCATTGAAGGGTCGGCTGATTTCTTCGCCACGGGTGTAGGGCACGACGCAGAACGTGCAGTATTTACTGCACCCTTCCATGATCGAGACAAAGGCGGTCGGGCCTTCGGCGCGGGGTTCCGGCAGCCGGTCAAATTTTTCGATTTCCGGGAAGGACACGTCTACCTGTGGTTTCCGATCCGCCCAAACGGCGGTCAGCATTTCGGGCAAGCGATGCAGGGTTTGCGGCCCAAAGACCAAATCTACGCATGACGCTCGCTGGCGCAAGTTTTCGCCTTCCTGGCTGGCGACACAGCCGCCTACACCGATCACGAGACCGGGGCGGCGCATTTTCAATGCCTTCCAGACGCCCAGTTGCGAAAAAACCTTGTCCTCGGCCTTTTCGCGGATCGAGCAGGTGTTGAGCAGTAGTACGTCGGCCTGTTCGGGATCGTCAGTGCGTTCCAGACCATGCGCCACCCGCAATACGTCCGCCATTTTAGCGGAGTCGTATTCATTCATCTGGCAGCCGTGGGTCTTGATGTAAAGTTTGCGAGTCATGGATGAGGTTGAATGAAGAATCACAGGAATTGAAGACTATAGCACTGCATTTGTGGGGCGCACTAGGCAGATTATTGTTGGCAAAAAAGAGGCCATGATGCGAACTGGAAAAGGGTGCGCCGGATGCTTAAACATTATCAGCCGAAGACCCCACCGACGACTCTATTCTCCGCGAGGTTATTACCATGTGTTTTCCCTATGGCATTCCTGATTTCCGCAAAATCCGCGAAGGCGGCTATTTCCATGTGGATCGCACTGACCGGATTTGGGCTGATAGAAGAGGCTGGAGGGCAACTGCTGTTCCTGCGCCCGCGCCGCTTTGGCAAGAGTTGATGGCTGTCGGTGCTGGAGGATTACTACGATCTGGCGCGGGCGACTGATTTTGGGCCACTATTTGGCGATCTGAAGATCGGCCAGAATCCGACCCCGCTGCACAACCGCTATTTGGTGATGCGCTGGGATTTTTCGATGGTTGATCCGCGAAGCGATGCCGACGCCATAGCCGCGTCGCTGCATGGCTATGTGAATAGCTCGATTGACACTTTCACCCGTAATTATCAGGTGTATCTCCCAGACAAAATCGCCCTGCATACCGACGTACTGCGTTTGTGGAGCGGACTGTTGGCGGTGATCAGCCAAACCTCTCACAAGCTGTATCTGGTGATTGACGAATACGACAACTTGGCCAACGAAGTCATGATTAGCCCGTTGCGGCGAACCCATCGCTATGAACAACTGGTGCAGGGCGAAGGCACGATTAAAACGCTGTTCAAGGCGGTGAAATCGGCGGCGGGCGGCCAAGGACTGGATCGGGTGTTCATCACCAGCGTCTCGCCAGTGGTTCTCAGCGACGTGACCAGCGGTTACAACGTGGTGGAAATCCTGTCACAGCGCCCCCGCTTTCATAATCTGTGCGGTTTTACCAAGAGCGAACTGCGGGTGGCGCTGGAGGCTGTGGCGGTTGAAACCGCTTTGGATGCCGCTCAGGTGGATGAGGCGCTGAAACTGATGCGCGAGTTCTACAACGGCTACCGGTTCACGTCGCAACAGGAAGACCCGGTTTATAACCCGACCCTGGTGCTGTACCTTCTCAAACGGCTGGGGGAAGACGGCGTCTACCCGGAACAACTGCTGGACGACAATCTGGCGATGGATCGCAACCGGATTCAGTATGTGGCGCGACTGCCGCACGACGAAACGCTGGTCAATCGCGTCCTGAACGATGCTGAACCCATCGCGATTGCGCAACTGGTGAATCGCTTCGGGGTTCATGACATGCTGACTGCGCCCAGAGACCCCGACTTCCTAGCCTCGCTGCTGCACTACTTTGGCGTCCTGACCTTGGCCGGGTGCGACGCACTGGGCAAACTCACGCTGACTATTCCCAATCTGATGATCCGCAAGCTCTATGTTGAACGGTTTCAGGAACAGGTGTTACCGCGCTACGAAGATCAGGAACAGCGGCAACAGGCCGTTGAACGTTTCTACAGCACTGGCGATCTTGGCCCGCTGTGCGAGTTGCTGGAGCAAAAGTATTTCAAAGTGTTTGATAGCTGCGATCTGCGCTGGAGCAACGAACTGGTCATTAAAACCGCCTTCATCGCCACATTGTTTAAC
>JAAUTD010000073.1 GCA_012031845.1 Synechococcaceae cyanobacterium SM1_2_3 | reverse complement strand
CGAACTCGACTGGGTACGAAAGTCGCTGATGTCGCCTGGTGTTCAACAGATAGATTTGCGATGGTTAAAACAGAATCAGAGTGTTCCACAGCGCCGGAAATCTGCGTAGAAGTGCTATCCGAAAGCAATACAAGTTTGGAGATGAATGAAAAAAGCAGTTGTATTTCACGCAGGGCGCATTAGAAGTCTGGATTTGCGATGCTTATGGCTTCGTAAAATTTTTATGATAAAAATAGTGAGATGAATGCTTCATCCATAGCGCCAAACTTTCCAAGGAAAATATAAATGGACGAAGAATCTCCCGAAATCCGCCGCCCGCCCCGTGGCGTTTACCTGCTGCCTAACCTATTTACCACTGCCGCGCTATTCTGCGGCTTCTACGCCGTTATCGCGGCGCTGAATAACCGCTTTGAACCGGCTGCTATCTCCATCTTCATTGCAATGGTATTAGACGGGCTGGATGGTCGAGTAGCGCGAATGACCCATACTGAAAGCGAATTTGGCGCACAGTACGACAGCCTGGCCGATTTGGTCTCATTTGGTTTGGCTCCATCGCTGATCATGTACACCTGGGCGCTGGGGGCAATGGCGGACATGGGTCCTTTTCTGTCCAAACTCGGCTGGCTGGCGGCATTCTTCTACACGGTAATGGCGGCGCTGCGGCTGGCCCGGTTTAATGTGCAAATCGGCCAGACTGACAAGCGCTATTTCGTCGGTTTGCCCAGTCCTTCCGCCGCCGCGATTATGGCTGGACTGGTTTGGTTCAGCACCGATTTGGGATTGAGCGGGGTACAGATGTTGTGGCCGGCGCTGATCGTGACGATCAGCGCCGGTGCATTGATGTTCAGCAACATTCTCTACTTGAGCTTCAAAAAAGTGGATTTGCGCGGTCGAGTGCCGTTTATCGCGGTTCTAATCATCGTGCTGATTTTTGTATTCACTTCCATTGACCCGCCCAAGGTGCTGTTCATTGGTTTTCTTCTTTACGGCTTATCCGGGCCAGCCATGTGGTTTTGGCGCTGGCGGCGTCTGCATACCCGTCGTCGCAATCAATCGCCGGGATAACCATCCAGCGCCCAAGGCGGAGGCCGCTCCGATCAGCCCTGACCTGATTCGTTAATCAGCAACGCCACCGGGAAGTGCTGGAACACCTCCCGCAGCCATAGCGCCTCTTCGCCCTGCACGATCTGACCGCTCAGCGCGTCACGCCACCGCAAGCAGGAACTGGCGGGCGGCAATACCCGGGTTTCATGCCAGACCGCTTCACCCAACGGATATTCGCCATCCTTGACCAGACCCGCTGGGAAGCGCGGCGACACCACCAGCGCCCGCTGTTCGCCCAGAGTCCGGGCGAAGGCCACGACATGCGATTTCAGGCTGCCGATCACGGTCAGTTTCTGGTAAGCGCCGTGCTGAAACAGATCCGGCGCTGCCTGCCGCGCTTGCAGGGCGCGAAAAATCAGAAACAGCTTAATCCGCCCGTCTTCCGGGGCCGCCAGTAACTCAGTGATCAGTTGCAACAGGTTATCGCCGACGCGATTCTGAATTGCTTTCAGCAATGCGGCGCGGCGCTCGAAATTGACCGGACGCCGGTTGTCGGGATCCACCAGGCTCAAATCCCAGAGTTCAGAACCTTGGTAAAAATCAGGCAGGCCGGGCGTCGTGAGTTTGAGCAAGGTCTGACTGAGCGAGTTGAGAATGCCGTAATGCTGAATGCGCCGCTGGAACGGCAAAAACGCCTGAAGAAAGGGATTTTCCTTGCCCGGCTCCAGCACTCGTTCGGCGAACGTCAGGAGCGCGTCTTCGTATTGGCTGTTCGGCTCCAGCCAGTTGGTATGGGTCTTGGCTTCGCGGGTTGCCTTGATCAGATAAGCCTTGATCCGCTCGACAAAGTCCGGGTACTCGGCCAGATCAAAGGGATACGCGCCCAGCAGGGCCTGATAGAGCAAATATTCATCGTCGTTTTCGGGCATTAGCCGCTCACCGGCAGGCGTCTTGCGTTCCAGATTGATCTCACGCCATTGCCACAAATGCTGTTCCCATTCTGCTGGCATTTCCGACAGCACGTTCAACCGGGCGCGGGCATCTTCGCCGCGCTTGGTGTCATGGGTGGCGCTGGCGTTCATGGCATGGGGCCAGCAAGCGACCCGATGCTGATTAAAGGCGTGAAATTCATCGAGTTCGATGCCGAATTGCATGGGTCCGGCTCCCACTTCGTTCAACGACAGCAACCGGTTATAGACATAGAACACCGTGTCTTCGACGCCCTTGGCCATCAGCGGCCCGGTAAATTGTTGCAGGCGCATCATGAAATGCAGCCACTGATCCTTGTCCTCGGCCGCCATGTGTTCGTCGAATTCCAGACGCATGAAGCGTTCGACAAAGGCCAGTTCATTGCGAAAGTTGGGAAGGTTAAGCCGGGCCTGAGCAATAATTTGGCGGATGCACTCCTGGTCAGCCCGGCTGGCCCCGGCGCGGCCGATATAGGTGCGATAGACCGGAAACAGCACCATGATCTCGATCAGCGCCATCTGGAGGCCGTACAGGGTGAAATCGCTGGCGTAGCGGTACCGCTCGGAAATCCGCTTGAGCAGATGCGCCAGATTGTCAATATCGCCGGCCAGGTGCTTGTCCACGATCATCCGCTTGTTGCAATCAATCAGCGCTTCACAGGACGTGCTGTTGCCGATAAACGAGTGATAGATGCGGGTGAATTCCGCCTCGGCGTCCGCCCGACAGAACAGGCCATTGATCACGCCCAGAAAGTCATAGCCGCTGGTACCCTGGCACGGCCAGTTCACCGGCAATTGTTCGCCGTGTTCCAGGATTTTTTCCACGACCAGATACGCATAGGGCGCTCGTTCGCGCAGGCGATGGAGATACTGGGCTGGGTCGTAAAGACCATCAATATGGTCAATCCGCAAGCCGCTAATCATCCCTTCCGCAACCAGCTTGAAGATCAGTTCGTGGGTGAAATCAAAGACCCTGGCATCTTCGATCCGCAGTGAAATCAGATCATTGATGGTGAAAAAGCGTCGGTAATTCAGTTCCTCGTTACCCACTTTCCAATAGGACAGGCGGAAAAATTGCTCATCCAGCAGGCTATCCAGCAAATCGAAACTTTCCGGCCGACTCACCTCGCCATTAAAAATGCGGATGTTTTCTTCAATAAATTCGCGAACTTCCAGGCTGCCGCTCCACAACTCCGACAACATCTGCTTAATGAAGGAAATCTGGTCGTAGCGTTCGCGCCCCTCTTCGCCGGATGGAATGTACTTGAGCAGGTAAAGCACCCCCAACAGCTTGACGAAGTGGGGGTGAGTGCGCTCGATCCGGGGCGCGCAAGCGTCCCAGATCGTAAGTCAACACCCGATAGTAGGACTCAATGCGGATGGGAAAACGGAAGTCGTAGTAGTAGACGGCAAGGCCCTGCTCGCTATAGCGCAACTGCAACTCGCCGCTTTCCAGACATTCGCCGTAAAACTTGCCCAGAAAAGGCGCCAGCACCCGGCCGCGAATCCCTTCGTAAAGATGATTCCAGTTAATGTCGAAAAACTCGTGATAGGGCGAATCAGGGCCATTCTCCATCACATCCATCAGGATTCGATTCTGGCTGTTGAAGGCCATGTGATTGGGGACAATATCCTGAACCCAGCCCAAACCCTTTTGCTTCAGAAACTGAATGAGCGATTCAAACCGTTTCAAGCCGCCCAGTTCGGGATTAATAACGTGAGCGTCCACCACGTCATAACCATGCTGGCTACCCTGGCGCGGCGTCAGGATCGGCGAGGCGTAAATGTCGGATACCCCTAGTTCGGCTAAATACGGCGCGATCAGAGCGGCGGCGTCGAAACCAAAGTCCGGGGTGAATTGCAGGCGATAGGTGGCGACAGGAACGCGCATCATGGGTTAACCCTCAGAAATTGATTTAGGGGAAAGAAGGTGAAACGGGGTTTGTTTTCACAAGTCCGTCTACTCAGTTCGCAGTAGCCATGCGCCGGCTGGGAGCCAGTGGATGATGCCGCGACGAACCTGATCAAAGAATAATGACGATAGTGGCCTCCAGCGTTACCCGGCGATCAAGCCGGGATTCAATGGCCCGCTTAACCCGCTCCACGTCGGCATGATTCAGAGTGGTCGGCGATAGCAGTCGCACCGACAAGCGCAAATCTCTTCCCGGCAGCAAGGCAGCCTCCTGTACAACAACGCCAGCGAATTCCTGGCCTTCCAAGATCCGCACGATGGCGTTTTGCTCGACCATCCGTGAGAACCCCACGCCCAAGGGCAGGCTGACCACCCCCACCAGAGCCAGCGCGGTCAACAACCCACGGCGCGCCAGCCGGAAAGGGCCAAATCCGAGCAGTAAAAATGTCAGGTTGCCCGCCAGCACGATGCCGAACAGGTTGGTCAGGAACAGCAGAAACGAATTCTGGAACACCGCCCACTCGCCCCAGCCCAGGCCAATGCCGGAAACAGCAAGGGGCGGCACTAAAGCAACCGCAATGGCGACGCCGGCCAGACTGCGGGCGATTTCTTCGCGGGCGTGAGCGTAAGCGCCAGCCACCCCGGATACCAGGGCGACGCCCAGATCCAGCAGGTTCGGGTTGAGGCGGGCGGCGATTTCGCCGGTTACCTGATGCAATGGAATCACCCAGGTCATTGCCGCCGCGCAACTCAACGCCAGCAGCAAACCCCAGCCCAGCGTTTTCAGGCTGTCCGTCAGCAATATTCCATCCTGACGAACCAGGGCCATCGCCAGCGAGATGATGGGCGCCATCAGCGGCGCCAGGATCATGGCCCCGATGATTCGACCGGGGCTGAATTGGCGAACAAACCCAAGGTCGCCAGCAAGGTGGACAGCACCATCAGGGTCAGATAAGCCGAAGAAGAACGGGCGTTATCGCGCAGGGACTGATACAGATCTTTAAAATCTTCGGTGCTGGCCCGGTGTAGCCAAGGCAAGGGCTGGCTGGCCAGCGCCGTTCTGGATTCGCCGAACGGCAAGCCATTCACCCGGTAAATCTCTCGGGTTTGCGACGTTTCCGGGCGCAATTCCAGATACCGCCCCGGCAGCAGGCGCAAGGCTTTGGGCGCTATCGTCAATTCCAGTTGGCGGGCGCTGATCCAGATCCCGTCCTGACAATAATCCAGAGGACGGGAACTGGTCACGTTCAGCGCCGCTGTCTTGATGTGTCCGACGAAGGGCGGTAGTTTGGTCCGCTGACTACCCAGAAACAGCGTCCCCAGCAGGAAGCGCAACATCTCCATCCGGCTGCGCGGGGCCAAGATCATCGCATGGAGCATCCCGTCATTGTTGCCCGAATCGTCCACCACCCGCTTGAAAAGCAGGGAGCCACGGCTCTCCCGCACGATGACGATGCCCAGCGCGGCAGTCGCCAGACTTCTGTCCTTGCCGGTGGTCAGGGTGCAGGGTTGCAGCCGCAGAATGCCAAAGCCGGATCGCAGGATGTTCAGAAAGCGCACAAGCCGGGTGTGGAAAAGAGAGGATTGACCGCTGTTACTCAGCGGAAACATATCGCCAATCACCACGGAGTTGAACACCAGACGGTTATTGGCGCACAGCAGGTCAAAGCGCCAGTCCTTAGCGTCATTCAGCGCATCGTCCAGCGCGTGTTCCAGCCGCTGCGCAACGCCAAAGCATCGGCGCGCCTGACTTGCGGCGGGATGCGGCAGCAATCCGATCCGCCATTGCCGGGCGACTGCGTCTGACGCCAATTCAGTAAACTGGTCGTCACTCAGAAAGATCAGCACGATCATCCCTTCCGGCCAGTCTGGCAGCGCACTGCGCCGGTAAGGCGCGACTTGCGCCGGGCGATCCCCCAGCAAGGGCAGAATATCCGCTTGTATTGAGGATTCGGCAGCGGGATCAAATAGCAAACCGATCATGAAAAATCCTTAGAGGTAGGAGCGGGTAAAACAGAATTCCAGCCTCGTTAAATACCAACAAAAGCCCCTTTAAATCTCAGTGGCGTACACCGCCACGGCGTAGGGTTGCAGCGTCATCGCGTCGGGCAGGGTCCCGTCGGGGATCAGCGGCAGCAGACCAGAGCCATCGCCGCCCCAGCTTGTATCAGCGGAATCAAGCGTTTTGCGCCATGCGCCAATGCCGGGAGTGACAGTGACGATGACCGATTCCGCCGCGAAATTCAGCCAGATGGCGACCCGGTTGCTGTCGCGCCAGCGCCGCAACTCCAGGACACCCGGCGCAATGACCGTTGCGGTCAGGCTGGCGTTATCAAGGCGCGCCAGCGCGGGCAATTCACGCCGCAACCGTAACAGTTCCCGATAAAAAGCCCGCAACTGACCCTGCCGCCCGGTTTTGCTCCGATGCCATTGCAGTTTTGATAGCTCAAACATCGCTTCGGATTGGGGGTCTGGCGCTTCGCCCTCGGCATGGAACGCGGCAAACTCCTTTTTCCGGCCTTCGCGCACCCCTTCAATCAGTCCCGGATCGCCGTGGCTGATGAAATACAGAAACGGGTGCGACTCGCCGTATTCTTCGCCCATGAACAGCAGTGGCAGGTAAGGCGACAGCAGTGTCGCCGCTGCCGCCAGTTTCAGCGCCGGGAACGACAGCAGGCCGGACAGCCGTTCGCCCAGCGCCCGATTGCCGACCTGATCATGATTCTGGCTGCACACGACGAAGCGCCAGGCGGGACAATCCAGCGGATCGGCGCCGTGAAAACGCTGGCGGTGCGGGGAATAGTCGCCAGCGTAGACAAAGGGGCGGCGGTAGGCTTGCGCCAGGTGCTCCAGATCGCCGAAATCGGCGTAATAGCCGTGCTGTTCGCCGGTCAGCGCGACATGCAGGGCATGGTGAAAATCATCGCTCCATTGCGCGTCCAGCCCGTAACCGCCCCGGGCTGGCGAACGGATCAGGCGCGGATCGTTGAGATCGCTTTCGGCGATGAGATAGCAGGGCCGCCCCTGGCGTTGTCCGCAATGAGCGGCGGCCTCCGCCATTTCGGCCAGAATGTGCCGGGCGCCAAAATCGAAAATGGCGTGAACCGCGTCCAGCCGCAGCGCGTCGCAATGACAGGTTTCCAGCCAGTACAGCGCGTTGCCGACTACATATTCCCGAACGCCGGGACTGTGCGGGCCGTCGTAATTGACCGCATCGCCCCAGGGGGTGCGGTAGTGGTGAGTGAAGTAGGTTCCCAGACCCCACAGGTAATTGCCTTCAGGACCGAGATGGTTGTAAACCACGTCCATGATCACCGCCAGCCCCTCGCGATGACAGGCGTCCACCAGCCGCTTCAAACCGTCAACGCCGCCATAGGAATGCTGGGCCGCGTAGGGATAAACCCCGTCGTAACCCCAATTGCGGTCACCGGGGAATTGCGCGACCGGCATCAATTCCAGCGCGTTCACCCCCAATTCGCGCAATTCCGGCAGGCGCGGGATGATGGAGTCAAAGCTGCCTTCGGCGGTGAAGGTTCCGACGTGCAGCTCGTAGATCACCCATTGCGGCAGCGGCGGCGGTTGCCAGGCGGCATCGGTCCAGGCGAAGGCGTGATCCACAATCCGCGAAGGGCCGTGGACCCCTTGCGGCTGGCTGTGGGAGGCCGGATCGGGATAGTCGGTTTCGCCGTCCCACTGATAAAAATAGAGTGCGCCGGGTTCGACGCCGGTAAAAGTCGCATGCCAGTAGCCCCGAACGTCACGGATCATGGGAATCAGCCGGTCATCCGGTGCGACCAGATGCACCGCCGCCTGTTTCAGCAGCGGCGCCCATAGAGTGAAGGCGCATTGACCGCCGCCGAGATAATGAGCGCCAAGAATGAAATTACTCATAAGAATCATTTCCTTGTATGACTGAAAGGTAGAAAGGCAAACACGCAAGGAAACCTATGTGCCTGAGGATCGTTGCAGAACGACCAGCGCTCGCCCTGCCACCGGCACGGTGAGCGCTTCGGCGCTGTAGCAGCGACCGCGTTGCAGAAAACGGGGTTGGGCGGTGTCCATCACCGTTCGCCACGGCGCATGCTGCAACAGGGCGGCGGGCAGGCTGAACTCCACCGGTTCGTAGTGGGCGTTGAACAGCAGCATGAAGCTGTCGTCAATGATGCGCTCGCCGTGTCTGTTTGGCGTGGCGATTTCCTCGCCGTTCAGGAAAATGCCAATGACCTTGGCCAATCCGTCGCGCCACTGCTCCTCGGTCATCTCAACGCCGTCGGGATTGAACCAGACGATGTCATGGATGCCGGAACCGTGGATCGACCGCCCCTGGAACCACCTGCGGCGGCGCAGCACCGGATGGTCGTAGCGAAACGCCATCAGCTCGCGCACGAATTCCAGCAGCGCCGCGTTTTCCTCAGGCAGATTCCAGTCGAGCCAGGAAATCTCGTTGTCCTGGCAATAGGCGTTGTTGTTGCCGCCCTGGGTGCGGCCCATCTCGTCGCCGGCCAGCAGCATGGGCACGCCCTGTGAAAGGAACAGCGTCGCCAGGAAATTGCGTTGCTGGCGCAGGCGCAATTGCAAAATTTCCGGATCGTCGGTTTCACCTTCGGCGCCGCAGTTCCAGGAACGATTGTGCGACTCGCCATCGCGGCTGCCTTCGTTGTTGGCTTCGTTGTGCTTATCGTTGTAACTGACCAAATCGCGCAGGGTGAAGCCATCGTGAGCAATGATGAAGTTGATGCTGGCGCTGGGACTGCGGCCATTGGGCTGGTAGAGATCGGAACTGCCGGTGAAACGGAAGGCGAATTCGGCCAGTCGGCTCGGTTCGCCGCGCCAGAAGTCGCGCACCGTATCCCGATAGCGGCCATTCCATTCCGACCAGAGTAGCGGGAAGCCGCCGACGTGATAGCCGCCCTCGCCGATATCCCACGGCTCGGCGATCAGCTTCACGTCTGATAGCACCGGGTCCTGATGAATGATGTCGAAAAAGGCCGCGAGCCGGTCCACCGCGTACAGTTCCCGCGCCAGCGCCGAAGCCAGATCGAAGCGGAAACCGTCGACGTGCATCTCCAGCACCCAATAGCGCAGGCTGTCCATGATCAGTTTGAGAACCTGCGGATGGCGGACGTTGAGCGAGTTGCCGCACCCAGTGAAATCCATGTAGTAACGGGGGTTATCCTCAACCAGCCGGTAATAGGCGGCGTTATCCACCCCGCGCAGGGTCAGGGTCGGCCCCATCTGGTTGCCTTCGCCGGTGTGGTTGTACACCACGTCGAGAATGACCTCGATGCCCGCCCGGTGCAGCGCCTTGACCATCTCCTTGAATTCGCGCACCTGTTGGCCCTGAGCGCCGCTGGCGCTGTAGCCGGAGTAGGGGGCGAAGAAGTTCAGCGAGTCGTAACCCCAATAGTTGCGCAGCCCGGTGTCGGACAGATGACCGGGATGCGCCAGGAAGTGATGCACCGGCATCAGTTCGACCGCCGTGACGTCAATCGAGCGCAGATGAGCGATGGCGGCGGGGTGCGCCAGACCGGCGTAGGTTCCGCGCAGTTCCTCAGGAATCTCAGGATGCAGGCGGGTAAAGCCCCGAACATGCATCTCGTAGATCACCGTCTCGTGCCAGGGCGTGCGCAGCAACTCATCGCCTTGCCAGTCGAAATGCGGGTCAATGACCACCGCTTTGGGCATCAACGGCGCGCTATCGCTTTCCGAAAAAGCCAAATCCGCGTCGGGCTGATTCCACGGGTAGCCGAAAATTGCCTCGCCTGGCTCGACATCGCCATCGAGCGCCTTGGCGTAGGGGTCAATCAGCAGTTTATCGGGGTTGAAGCGGTGGCCTTCATGCGGGGCGAACGGGCCATGCACCCGAAAGCCATAACGCTGACCCGGCCCAATGCCCGGCAGATAACCGTGCCAGACAAACTTGTTGATTTCTTTCAGCTCCAGCCGGGTCTCCCGGTCTGCATCATCGAACAGGCATAAATCCACCCGCGTCGCGTTTTCTGAAAACAGCGCGAAATTGACCCCCTTGCCATCCCAATGAGCGCCCAGCGGATAGGGTTTGCCAGGCCAAAGCGAATGCGACATAGAACCTCCTTAGTACTCTGTCAGTTTTGTACTGACAGATGTTATCCGCCATAAGATGAGCAAATTACGGTATGAATATCCATCAAAATCAGGCTGACGGAACACTAGCACAACTTTAAGCAGGACTAAACGAAACTGATCCAGCGGTCTCAACACGGCGCATCGCCAGCATCGAGATTGAGCAGTTCGCACAGTCCCTCGAGCGGAATGGCAACCCAATCCGGGCGGTTATCCAGTTCATAACGCAGTTCATAACAGCTTTTCTCCAAAGTGAACAGATCCAGCAGCACTTTGGCCTGGTCGGGATCCGTGGGATAGACCGGGCTGTCTCCCACTGCTTCGACATAGCCATGTAAAAATGCAGTCCGGGTTTGCTGTTCCCAATCACTGATATGCGGCCAGAGGACGGCCCGGTTGCAGGTGCCATCCGCCGTGGCCTGGCGCAGCGCGGTGTGCGCGGCATAGTTGAACGAGCGCAACATGCCCACCACGTCTCGCAATGGGGAATGCTTGGCGCGGCGCTCCGCCAAGGTCCGCGATGGCTCGCCCTCAAAGTCAATAATGATCACATCGTCATTCACCACCAGCACCTGGCCAAGATGGTAGTCGCCGTGGAAACGGGTCTTCACCGCCTGAGGGGTCAACATCTCGACTTGCGCGGCCCGCGCTTCCACAGTGCCTCTGGATTCCAGCACCTGGGTCGCCAGCGAAGCATAGCGGCCGGCCTGTGGCACGCCAATTTCAGCCGTCAGCACCCGGTCGGCCAGCAACCGGGCCGGTTCCGCGAGCCGATTCCGGGACTGCGCCAGCCGCTCGAACGTCGCCTTCGCTTCCTCACGGATCCGATCCATCCATTCCATCAGATCCTCCGTGGTTATCGGTTCTGGATCGAAAGCTGGATCGCCGGTGGTTTGCGCCAGCGCCCGATGCAGTTCGCCGGTGCGCTGGCCCAGGGTCGCGGCGAACAGCAGGTAAACCGTGTGCGCATTTTCGCTGGCATCCCGAACCGCGTCCGGCTGTTCCAGGAAGTTGGTCAAAACCGCTTCAGATAATCCAGCGTGCCACTCCAGGCGTCGCCCTGATTAGTGATAAAGCCCTGTAACAACACCAGGGTAATGCATTCACCCGCCCCGTCTTCATACTCAAGCGCCCCCGCCAGCGGCGCGATATTCGGAAAAGCGATTTCGGTCAGAAACCGACCCATCTCCAATTCGGGGCTGATGCCCGTTTGCAAGCGGCGATAGCCTTTCATCAGCAGTCGGTCGCCGATGGCGATGGTGGTGTTGCTGCTATCCAGCGACAGCCGTTTGGCGGGCAGCAGTTCCGGCGCATCGCCAGCCAGTTCAGCAAAGGCCCGGGTGACGGAGAATTTTAACCAGCCCTGGCCCAACGGAACGCGCTCGCCACGGGCGATCATCTTGATCAGCGTCTGGCAAAACCGCTCGTCGGCAAAAGCGCCGCACAGCAGGCCGGTTTTGGCCCGCACTCGCACTCTGGCCAGCGCATAGGGCCATAGCGGCCGCAATTTCTCATCGCCGTCATCCTCCCAAGCCAACGCCAGCGGCAGCCCGTAATCCTGAGGCTCATCGCGTCCGGCCAGCCACACCCGCGCCTTCGCCAATAACCACTCACCGCTGCGATCAGTCCAAATGGCGTATTTCTCGAACTCCACCCGTTCGATCCGGCCACCCTTGCCGGCAAACCAGCGCTGAGTGGGCAGGAACGCCGGTAAAACGTGCTCGACCATTTGCTTGTGCAAGCTCTCCGCCATCGCCCGGCGACTTGGATCAACCTGGTCAACGAAGAAGCTCTTCCAGCCCTGGAACAGCACCATCACCCGCAATTCCATGCCCGGCATGGTATCTTCATGCCAGACTGGCGGCGCCGATCGAGTCAGCCGGAACCAGTAAAATCCGTGGCGCGACAGCGTGAGCAGGTATGGCAATTCGCCAATCGGCGGGAACGAGGTCTGCCCCATCATTTCCACCGGAACCAGACCCTTATAGAGCTTGAGGTCGAGTTCCACCGGCTGCGCCGAGCGCGACAGGTTGGCGACGCACAAGATAATGTCGTCGGCATAGGTTCGGGTATAAGCCAAAATCTTGCGATTGCCCGGACGCAGCACTTCCAGCAGGCCACGACCGAACGCCTGACAGGAGCGGCGCACCGCCAGCAGCCGCCGGGTCCAGTTGAGCAGCGAGGAGGGTTCGCGCTGCTGCGCTTCCACGTTCACCGCTTCGTAGCCGTAGATCGGGTCCATGATCGGTGGCAGGTACAAACGCTGCGGGTCGGCGTGAGAAAAGCCAGCGTTACGGTCGGGACTCCACTGCATCGGGGTGCGCACGCCGTTGCGGTCGCCGAGATAAATGTTGTCGCCCATGCCGATTTCGTCGCCGTAGTAGATGATCGGCGTGCCCGGCAGCGAGAACAGCAGGCTGTTCATCAGCTTGATCTTGGCCGGATCGTTATCCATCAGCGGCGCCAGCCGCCGCCGAATGCCGACGTTGACTCTCATTCGCGGATCAGCCGCATAGGTGCGGTACATATAATCCCGCTCCCGGTCAGTCACCATTTCCAGAGTCAGTTCGTCGTGGTTACGCAGAAAAATCGCCCACTGGCAGTTATCGGGAATGCTCGGGGTCTGTTCGAGAATATCCACAATCGGGTGGCGGTCTTCTTGAGCCACAGCCATGTACATGCGCGGCATCAGCGGGAAGTTGTACGCCATGTGACACTCATCGCCTTCGCCAAAGTAGTCGCGCACGTCTTCCGGCCACTGATTGGCCTCAGCCAGGAACATCCGGCTGCGGTAATGAGTGTCTACTACCGCCCGCATCCGTTTGATCACCGCATGGGTTTCGGGCAAGTTCTCATTGAAGGTGCCCTCGCGCACGCACAGATAGGGAATGGCGTCCAGTCGCACCCCATCCACGCCCAAATCCAGCCAGAATCGCATGACTTTGATAACGGCTTTCACTACCTCCGGATTGTTGTGGTTCAAATCCGGCTGGTGGGAGAAAAAGCGATGCCAGTAATACTGTTGCGCCACCGGGTCCCAGGCCCAGTTGGAGGTTTCGGTATCGGTGAAAATAATCCGGGTTTCCGGGAATTTCTGGTCGTTGTCGTTCCAGATGTAGAACGCCCGCTCACGCGAACCCGGCGGAGCGCGGCGGGCGGCCTGGAACCACGGGTGCTGATCGGAAGTGTGGTTGATGACCAGTTCAGTGACGATCTTGAGGCCACGGGCGTGCGCCGCGCGGACGAAAGCTCGAAAATCGTTCAACGTGCCGTAATCAGGATGAACATTCTGATAGTCGGAAATATCGTAGCCGTCATCGCGCAAGGGCGAGGGATAGAACGGCATCAGCCACAGGGTATCCACGCCCAGTTCCTGGAGATAGTCCAGCCGCTGGATCAGACCCAGAAAGTCCCCGTATCCATCCCGGCTGCTATCGCCAAACGCCTTGACGTGCAGTTGATAGATGAGGGCATCCTTGTACCAGAGCGGGTCTTCCGCCCCGATCCAGCCTTTTTTCGGGTTAAGTGTCATGTGCGTTTCCTCTCTCGGCGAATGAATTCGGGATGTTTGCTGACGGCGATGCAGAACGGCTATTTTGCCCGGTGCAATTCGGGTTATGCGTTGTGTTCCGTTACAGAGCGAAAGTTCTGGAGATAAAGACCGGTTTAATAACACCAGGACTTTCGCTTCATCCGTTCGCCCTGACGCTTCGACACGCTCAGCGTCGAAGGGCATTCATCGGTAAAAAACAGGGTTCGACAGGGCTTCACCCCGAACGGTTTTTGCACCC
>JAAUTD010000072.1 GCA_012031845.1 Synechococcaceae cyanobacterium SM1_2_3 | reverse complement strand
ATCAAGCGCCAGCCGCGCTGAGCTTCGTTTCGGGATTTTGTAACGGCTGAACTGATACCCGCCCAGCGCCCAGCCTAAGGCCAGCCGCTCCAACTGGCGTGGTTCAAACAGGGCGTCAACAAAGTAATCGCCTTCCGGCAGACTGACCGGCAGCGCACCCAAAGCCCAAAGATCATCGGCATTGGCGATAACAACGATAACTGTGCGTAACAGGCCATCCGCACTGGGGATCAGACTGAAACTGCCCGCTTTAGCCTTGAAACTGGTGGCGGTCAGCCAGCGGCGCAAGGCGTCGTCCTGCTGTTGCAGCCAGTCGTTAAACCCATTCTCATTCACTGGAATCAGAGGAATACAGCCAGGGGTGCGGCTCAGTAATAAACCGTCATTCATAAGGGAAGCGTCCAAAATGTAGCGGGATATTTCAGGATTCAGCGACCGCCGCTTAATCCACAATATGGCTTTGCCGATGGTATGGAGAAATGGACAGAACTTTCGCTCCATCCGTTCGTCCTGACGCTTCGGCAAGCTCAGCGGTCGAAGGGCGTTCATCGGTAAAAAACGGGGTTCGACAGGCTCACCCCGAACGGCTTTTAAACCAGAAGCGAAAGTCCTGAAGGCATGGCTTTGGGGATGTTCACAACTTCTGCTTTCAGTTAAAAGGGCTTTCCGCTTTGTAACCTGGCGCAAGCTTACAGCCCGTGTTGCAGCGGGCAAGATGCCCGTTCTACCTTGCAATCAGCGCAAGTTCTGATGATGAAATCGCCGCATTCCGCTGTTGGCAGGGAGACCAAGGCAGGAGCGGAACGCGGCGGGTTTACTTCAGGATTTTGGCTTGCAGAAAGATTGGATTGGGACTGGCGTCAAACCAGGTTATGGCTTGTAGTAGCCCACGCCGCAGACCTGATCACCGATCTTGGTGACGTAAGCCACCTTCTCGGACAGTTTTTCTTCACCCGGACGCGGCCACATATAACTTGCTTCGGATACCTTGCCTTCGGCCGCTTTGTAAAATTCTTCGCCAATCGCTTTGCCCGCTTTGTCCATCAAGCCCTTCATGCTCTTGCCCACCAGGTCCGCCTTGGCGCCGTGCGCACTGAAATTGCCATCGGCGCCGCCGCAGAACACATACAAATCCTTGTCCTTGAATCCGCCTTCGCCTTTGGTAAACATGGACAGTGCGCCCGCCTTGTCGGCTTTTACCGCAACCGCCGCTTTTTCCAGCATCGCCTTGGCTTCCGCCGCGGTGCCAAAATCAGCCGCCCAAGCTCCAGCGGACAGTCCCATCGCGCAGATTACCGCCATACTCATCAGCAGTTTCTTGTTCATCCTCAACTTCCTTTGGTGTGTCTTGGTTTGGGTGTACACCGCTACCGTGGCAGCGGCGCATTCAAACTGTAGTTGTCGAATCCATAACCGGCAAGGCGCAGCGGTATTAAAGTCCGGCGATTTTCTCAGACCTCCGCCAGATTGCCTTTCTCCTCCAGCCAGTTCTTACGATCCCCGGCCCGCTTTTTCGCCAGCAGCATATCCATCAACGCCAACGTATCGTCTCGGGCATCCAGGGTTAATTGCACCAGGCGGCGAGTCGCCGGGTCTATGGTGGTCTCGCGCAATTGCAGCGGATTCATTTCGCCCAAGCCTTTGAAGCGGGTGACATTGACCTTGCCTTTCTTTTTCTCGGCGCTAATCCGGTCGAGAATCCCCTGCTTCTCTGCCTCATCCAGCGCATAGAACACTTCTTTGCCCACATCAATCCGAAACAGCGGCGGCATGGCGACATAAATATGACCGGCTTCGACCAGCACTCGGAAATGGCGAACAAATAAAGCGCATAAGAGCGTCGCAATGTGCAATCCATCAGAATCGGCGTCGGCCAGAATGCAAATTTTGCCGTAGCGCAATCCGGCCAAATCGCTGGAGCCGGGATCAACGCCCATCGCGACCGCAATGTCATGCACTTCCTGCGAGGCCATCACTTCGGCGGAATCCACTTCCCAGGTATTGAGAATCTTGCCGCGCAACGGCATCACCGCCTGAAATTCGCGGCTGCGAGCCTGTTTGGTGGAGCCGCCGGCGGAATCGCCCTCGACCAGGAACAACTCGGTGCGGGCCAAATCCTGCGCAGTGCAATCGGCCAGCTTGCCGGGCAGGGCCGGACCGCTCGTGACCTGTTTACGCACCACCTTGCGGCTGGCCCGCAACCGTTTATGCGCATTCGCCAGCGCCAGTTGCGCGATCCGCTCGCCGATTTCGGGATGCTGATTCAGCCATAAACTCAGAGTGTCCTTGACCACGCCCGCGACGAATACCGCGCATTCCCGCGACGATAGGCGCTCCTTGGTCTGGCCGGAAAATTGCGGGTTGGCCAGCTTGACCGACAGCACATAACAGCAGCCGTCCCAGACATCTTCCGGCGCAATTCGCATTCCACGCGGAACCAGATTGCGAAATTCGCAAAACTCGCGCACCGCGTCGGTGAGTCCGCCGCGCAAGCCGTTGACATGCGTACCGCCCTGCGGAGTGGGGATCAGGTTGACGTAGCTTTCCGCCACTGGCTCGCCGCCATCGGGCAACCAGGTCAAGGCCCAGTCGGCGGCCTCGCGTTCGCTGCTGACATGGCCGACGAACGGCGGATCAGGCAGCAACAGGGTCTGACCCAGCGCCTCTTTGAGATAGTCGGTAAACCCATCCTGGTAATGCCAGATGATGTTTTCGGCAGCGGCTTCGTCGGTAAATGCGACTTTCAGCCCCGGACACAGCACCGCTTTGGCTCGCAGAACGTGCTTGAGGCGCGGCGTGGAGAATTTGGGCGAATCAAAGTAGCGCGGATCCGGCCAGAATCGAACTGTCGTGCCGGTGATCCGGCGCGGCGCGGCGCCCACTTCTTTGAGATCGGAAGCCTTGTCGCCGCCGACAAAGGCCATGTGATATTCACGGCTATTGCGCCGCACCCACACCTCCAGGCGGCTGGATAGCGCATTCACCACCGACACCCCCACGCCATGCAGGCCACCGGCGAAGCGGTAACTGCCTTCAGAGAATTTACCGCCGGCATGCAGGCGGGTCAGGATCAGTTCGACGCCGGGAATGCCTTCATCGGGATGAATATCCACCGGCATTCCGCGCCCGTCATCGGCGACGGACAGCGAACCGTCGGCGTACAAAACCACCGTTATGGTAGACGCATGACCGGCGATGGCCTCATCCACGCTGTTATCAATGACTTCCTGGGCCAGATGGTTGGGTCGGCTGGTGTCGGTGTACATGCCCGGACGTTTGCGAACCGGGTCCAAACCGCTGAGAACTTCAATCGCGGCTGCGTCGTAGCTGGTGGCGTTCATGCTGAGAGGATTGGCGTCAATCGGGATAAAGGAGGGTTTACCCTAACGGAAGCACGGCAAGCCGTCCATAGCGCCTCCCTAACGGAAGCATGGCAAGCCAAGCCGTCCATAGCTCCTGATAAACCCTTACAAGACTTTCGCTCCATCCGTTCACCCTGACGCCTCGGCAAGCTCAGCGGTCGAAGGGCTTTCATCGGTAAAAGACGGGGTTCGATAGGGCTTGACCCCAAACGGTTTTTAATCCAGAAGCGAAAGTCCTGCCTTAATTGCCTACTGGCGCAGCCGGAAATAAAACCAGATGATTTTATTTCGGGTTTAAATTGATCAGGTTTATGCGTCAACGGCAAGATGCAGCATTATTTTTTAATGCGGATTTATAGCCATTCTATTGCCGTAGCTTCAGAAAATTGCTTAGAAATCCGCCTGATTGCGGGCATAAAAAAACCGCCAGCAAATCCGGCTGGCGGTCAAAATACAGGACATTGAGCTTAAAACATGCTTCGCTGTCAAAGCCAGCTAAAGCGGTGAAGATTTAACGATAATTCGCTGAGCAGGTAAATCGGGACGATTGACAACTGAATCATGGTTATTACCTACCTGGTTTATGCGCCGAGTTATGCACTGGCTTCAACGCGCAGAAACACCGTGCCGCCACAAGCCGTACAGGGCGTAATCGCGGCAGTCGCAAGGAAAACCACCTGCTCACTGCATTGTGCGCATTGCAATGTCCCCGGCCCGATAATTTCGCCGCTGAGATATTCAACCAGATCGTCTTCCTCACTCGATGGCTGTTCAAACAGCATCAGATCAATCCGCGACTGATCAACGCCGCGCTGAAAGAAATCCAGCAGCCGATCTTCCAGAAGTTCCAGATCAAACCGCAACCAGTCGCGCAGTTCACGGCCGGTGCTGCGCAGATACTGGCCAGCGTCTTCCAGATCGCGATGCAAATAGCTGCCGATGAGCTGGGCCTCTTCATGGGTCAGTTCACCCAGTTCTACCGCTTTCTCCGCTGCATGTTCAATGCTGGCCCAGAGGCGCGGAAAGGCGGCTTTCTCAAACCGCTCCAGTTCCTCCAACCGGAGTTTGACCCGCTCCAGCATCCGGTCATACGCCTGTATCCGGCGCTGGTTATCGGTCGGTTCGGTCATCTTGAGTTCCTCTTGTCGCGGATCAGCGGATGGCTGAGAAGGCGGCGTAGAACGGACATCGCGCCCGTTGCAACATGGGCTGGAAGTCGGTGCTACGTCCCAAAGTGAAAACCTTATGTATCGCTATTCTAGTCGCAAATCCATCGGCTGGGTTATGCTTGCCGCGTCCTGTTCGAGCCTGGTGCTGGTCATCTCAGACATTCCTCCAAACTGCCCGGATGGCGCCGCTGTGTTCCCATTACGCTTGAAACCCCGCGATATCCCCAATCTGATCACCGGTGTGCGCATCCTGCTGGTGGCGCCGTTTTTGTGGTTGCTGCTGGAAGAACGCTATGGCGCGGCGTTGCTGATCTTTGTGATCGCTGGCGCATCCGACGCGCTGGACGGTTTTCTGGCCAAGCATTACGGCTGGACCAGCGAACTGGGCGGATTTTTGGATCCGCTGGCCGACAAGCTGCTGCTGGTTGGCGCGATTCTGGCGTTGGGCTGGCTGGGCGAACTGCCGGGCTGGCTGGTGACGCTGGTCGTCGCCCGCGACCTTATTATTCTGGTCGGCGCGGTGACTTATCACTGGTGGATTGAACGGGTTCACGCCGCGCCGCTGCTGATCAGCAAGCTCAACACCTTTGTGCAACTGACTCTGGTGTGCGCCATCATTATTCATTATGGCCTGTCGCCGCTGCCTGCCGTGCTGCTAACCGGCCTGATGGGCATGACCGTTCTGACCACGGTATGGAGTGGGTGCGCGTATGTCTGGCGCTGGGGTCGCCGCGCCTGGCGTCAAATCCGCAGTCCGATTGATCCTTCCCATCATGACGGGCGCTAATCGCGTCCGCTGACTCTCAGGAACTCTGCTGCTATGGATCGTGAATCCCGCATCCGCTTCTGGCTGATTTTCGCTGCTCTTACGGTCAGTCTGCTGTATCTGTTAGCGCCGGTGCTGACGCCCTTTCTGTTTGCCGCGCTGCTGGCCTATCTCGGCGATCCGCTGATTGACCGGCTCGAAGCGCGCAAAATGGATCGATCCTGGGCGGTGACGCTGGTGTTTGCGGTGATCATCCTGGGGCTATTGATTCTGTTGCTGGTGCTGGCGCCGATTTCGACCCACCAGTTCAAAGCGTTGATGCAGAAGTTGCCGCACTATATTGACTGGTTTCAAACCAGCATTTTGCCTTGGTTGCACAAGGTATTGGGCATTGATCCGGCGTTGTTTGAACTGGAACAGTTGCGTAACCGGCTGCTGGAATACGCCCGCGAGATTGGCGATCTGGCGGGCGGTTTGCTGCAATCGTTGCGGGCTTCGTCCACAGTGATTTTTAACTGGCTCGCCAATTTGGTGCTGGTTCCGGTTGTGACTTTTTATTTGCTGCGCGACTGGGATTTATTAGTCGCCAAAGTTCGCGATCTGTTGCCACGGCGCATAGAACCGATGGTGAGCAAGCTGGCGCAAGAGTCTGACGAAGTGATCGGCGCGTTCCTGCGCGGTCAGCTTATTGTCATGGCGGCGCTGGGCGTCCTCTATTCAGTCGGTCTGGCGATCATCGGGCTGGATTTTTCGCTGCTGATCGGGTTATTGGCGGGCGTGGTGAGCTTCGTGCCGTATTTGGGCTTGGTTATGGGCATTCTGGCGGCGGGCATTGCCGCTGTGTTGCAATTTCACAGCCTGTTAAGCCTCATTCCGGTTGCTATCGTGTTCGGGATCGGCCAACTGATCAGCGATTTGTATCTGACGCCGAAACTGGTCGGCGACCGTATTGGCCTGCACCCGGTGGCGGTGCTGTTTGCGGTGCTGGCCGGCGGTCATCTATTTGGATTTTTCGGCATTCTGCTGGCGTTGCCGGTGGCTGCCGTCATCGTGGTGCTGCTGCGCCATGCCCATGATGAATACCTGAAGAGTGTGCTGTATCACGGTTAGCCCCGGCCTTGGCCGTCTTGGAGTCCTGATGTCCCGCTTGATCCTGCTGTTTGCGTTGCTTTTGGGGTTACCCGCCAGCGCTTGCGCCGCTGGCGATTTTGCGGCAGCGCCGATTTCGCTCAACGATCAAATCGCGCCCGGCGGTGCGCATCAGGGGATCCGATTCCTCGGCGCACTGCGGTTGAATCATTCAGAAATCAATGGATTGCCATTTTGCGGCTTGTCCGGGCTGGCGTGGGATGAAGATGCCGGATTGCTGTACGTTATTTCTGATCAGGGCGCCCTGTTTCACTTGCGGCCGGTTTTCGACCCATCGGGTTATCTGAGCGGCGCCCAGGCGATAGCCGCCTATCCCTTGCAAGATAGATCCGGTCAGCCGGTGCGTTCACCCTTCGACGATGCCGAAGGGCTGGCAATTCGTAATGGCGAGAACGGTGAGCCGGGCGACGCGGTGTTGCTGGTCTCGTTTGAGGGCAAGCCGCGAGTGGTTCGCTATAGCCCGGCGGGCCGCTGGCAAGGCGAGGAGCGGCTGCCTGCCCTGTTGCGCGACATGGGCAATTACCGGCATCCGAATCAGGCGCTGGAAGCCATCGCGCTTGAGCCACAGCGCGGGATTTTGGCGGGTAGCGAAACGCCGTTGCGCGGCGATCCCGATCAGCAGATTCGTCTTTTTACTCGCAGCGGCTTTTTCTGGAATTACCCGCTGAGCAGCGCTCCCAAGAGCGCCCTGGTGGCGATGGAAGCCTTGCCGCAAGGCGGTTTGCTGACGCTGGAACGAGCTTATGTGGCTCCGCTGCGACCCTTGATCATCAGTCTGCGCCGTACCCAACTGCCCGCATCAAAAGCAGCGGGAGCCTTGCTGAAAGTGACTGACATTGCCGTTTTCGACAGCAGCCAGGGTTGGCTGCTGGATAATTTTGAGGGCCTGACCCGCCACCGCGACCGGCGTTTTTTCATGATCAGCGATGATAATTGCAGCGCCTTGCAGACGACGCTGCTGGTCTATTTTGAGTTGTTGCCACGATTGGATTCGCGCTGATGCTGCTGATCGAGCGGACCCGGCAAAATCACTTCAGCCAGAAAGCCGCCCAGCGGTTCCGACCGGCCCAGCCGCAGCATACCGCCGTACTGCGTGATGATGTCGCCCACAATGGCTAATCCCAGGCCGTGACCGGCGCGAGATTCATCAATCCGCGTTCCCCGCTGTTGCAGCCACTTCATCTGTTCCGGCGGACAGCCCGGCCCATCGTCCTCCACGCACAGCCGCACGTTTTGCGCATCAAGATCAGCGGTCAAGCGCACCCGCGTTGTTGCCCACTGACAGGCGTTATCGAGCAGATTGCCGAGCAGTTCCAACAGGTCATCGCGGTCGCCGGCAAACCCGCTTTCTGGCGGAATCCGGGTTTCAATGCGAATCTCCCGGTCGCGATGAATGCGGCGCAGAGTTTCAACCAAATCCGCCACTTCCCGGTTGAGTAACACCCGCTGGCCGGGAATGCCTACTCCGGCGATCCGCGCCCGCTTGAGTTCGCGTTGCGTCAGGGTGCGAATGTGCTGAAGTTGCTGGCGTAAATCTTTCCACCAGATCGCGCTATCGCCGGTTGGCGGCGGTTGTTCGGTCAATTGAGTTAATGCGGTCAGCGGGGTTTTCAGCGCATGAGCCAGATTACCGAGCGCATGACGGGAACGGCGTTGCCGCTGATCCAGCAGTTCCAGCAGCCGGTTGAGTTCCATGATCAGCGGTCGCACCTCGTCCGGCGCGTTCGCCGACAGTTGCGCAATTTCCCCATTGGCTAACTTGGGCAATTCGCGGCGTATCTGTTCGAGCGGAGCCAATCCCCGTTGCACAATCAGCCGTTGCAACAGCAAAAGCCCGCCAAACAAAGTCAGGGCAATCAGACTGAATTCCAGCAACAACCGTTGCAGCCCAGCGTCCACCGGGCTGAAATCCTCAGTCACGACCAAGGCAACCGGCTGGTTTTGCACCCGAAAGGCCCGGCCCACCATGAGTAACTGCTGATGCTGCGGGCCGGTTACAAAGGTTTGGGTAAACCGGTCGGCGACCAGCGGCGGCAGCGGCAGATCAGCGTCCCACAGCGAACGGGAGCGCAATTCGCCGCCGGGACTGACCAGCCGGTAATAATGCCCGGAATACGGCTGACGAAAGATGGCGCTGATCCGGTCGGTCGCCAGTTGCGGCTGACCATTGCCGCCGAAAGTCAACGCCGCCAGCAGCGTTTCCACATCATGTTCCAGGCGGCTGGCGACGAAGTTTTCGGCTATTTGCCGCAGTGAGTAGCCGCCGATAGCCACCGCCAGCACCGTCAGCGCCGCCAGCGCCACGATCAATCCGGTAGACAGGCGGGCTTGCAGCGACTTCATTCAGAATCCACCTCGAACACATAGCCCTGGCCGCGCCGGGTGGCGATCAACTCGCGGCCCAGCTTGCGGCGCAACCGGTTGATGTAGACCTCCAGCACATTGCTGTCGCGCTCGGTTTCGGAATCATAGACCTGTTCGGTCAGTCGGCTTTTCGATAGCACCCGGCCGGGATGCAACATGAAGTAACGCAGCAGGCGAAATTCAGTGCCGGTCAGATCAAAGGTTGCGCCGGTCGCGGCCATCCGCACGGTTTGCGCCTCTTCATCCAGTTCCAGACCGGCGACGCGCAGCGGCCCCGGCGGTCGGGCAATTCCTCGCCGTAGCAGGGCATGGAGCCGGGCCAGCAATTCAGGGACGTGGAACGGTTTCGCCAGATAATCGTCAGCGCCCGCCTTGAACCCGTCCACCTTTTCGTGCCAGGCGTCGCGGGCGGTCAAAATCAGCACCGGCACCGGATTACCCGCCTCGCGCCAATGGCGCAACACCTCCAGACCGGGGCGGCTCGGCAGTCCCAAATCCAGCACGACGACGGCGTAGGGTTCCGATTCGCCCATGAATTCGCCGTCCACGCCGTTATCCGCCAAATCCACCGCGAACCCGGCCTGTTCCAGGTCAACACGCAGGCGACCGCTCAACAGCACATCGTCTTCAACCAGCAGCAGTCGCATCGGCTATTTCCGTGATTTGGGTTCGAGATGCCACAACTCCCCTTGAAGCTCAAGGTTGTTAAATTCTACAAAGTCATGGGAGGTCACCGATTCAACCACCCTGCAAGGTTATGCGCCTCACAGAGTCTTGAATCTTTCAAGATTGGCTGTCATCACCGCATCGAGCATACAACGCTGGTGAGCTGGCTGGCGCGGAATCAGAGCATGGAGCGGGAGGATTAGAGGCCGGGTTACCTGGATTTTGGCGATTTAACCGCCGTGGAGCATCCAGGTTCACCGGCAGAGCAAAGCGGGGTTAGGTGCAAGCCCCAGTTAGGCCAAGTTGTGACTGTTAGGCTTGGTTTTCAATTGCTTTCGCCACTTTCTTTTTTACAAGCTCTTCAGATATTTCTTCAGTGTACTTAATCTCTATCAGGTGGTAGCCTAGTTTATTGCAAAGCCATCTTTTCTTTTTGTCATTTGCAATTCTTTTTTCTAGCCCTTCTTTCCCACCCCAATGTTCAATCACGTTATAATGTTGTTCGCCTTGATATTCAATGCCCAATTGATATTCAGGTAACCATATATCTAACTCAAGCCCCTCTAACTCTTTGCCGCGATAGTGATGAACAACCTCGTTGTCTGGAAATATCATGCAAAGAATTTTATATAGCGTAGTCTCAGTAACCCACTGTTGACCTACCTTTGGATAACCAAATTTCTCTCTTAGCTCATTTTCAACCTGCCGATATTCTTCCCCTTTGTATGTTGATCGTCCATATTTCATGCGCGATAGAAGCCCATGATAGGGTAAGTATCTTTGTAGAAAGGAGGAATGATACATGCTGTGCCCATATTCAAGCTTTGGAATACCTCCTCCACAAAAATGACATATTCCTTCTACAGTTTTTATGTTCCTTGCTCTGTTTTTAAGACATTCTTCACTGTTTCCGTATGGTAAAAAACGTTCAATGTCACTGGCAACATCAAAATAGCCACTAAAACAAGAACAGGTATAAAGGCTTCCAGTAACTCGATCAATGTATACCATTGGATAAGAAATAGTTCCTAATCTTATCTCATCTAATCCTTGCATACTTTCTTTGTACACAGCCAGTCTTGACTGAATTAAGGAGTTAATTAACTCAGGCTGAAACGATATGCCAAACAAGCAAAAATATGATTTCTTTTTTCTCTTTGAAATATGATATGCGTAGCCTGTAGAGTAGACACCATCACCCAGCGTTATTTCTAACTCAAAATCTTTGTTCTCTACTAGAAGCAAAATGTTTCCGATAGAAAATGTGTCAGATAGCGACGAAAGGGCTGGCAGAGATGCTGGTGTTCTGTCAATATAATTTATTGCCGACAGGCTGTAATCATCATGGCCGTATCTTGAACAGAACTCTAAATCCAACTCTTGATGAATATCGTTATTCCACCCTGTATGTTTAATTATCGGGTTCCATCTGACAGATGTGCCGAATTTTAAATAATTTGTATAACCAAGAGTGCCTTTTGGATTTACTGACAATCCATTTAACTCGAAGATTGCCTCCATGTGCTTTTTGAATGCGGAGCGCATTTCATGAAAAAAATCACCTCTCGACCCGATTGGTCTTGACAGGGCCAAGTCTATAGAAGACTCGACAATATGAGTTGGTATTTCAATCTTGTACATCACTTCCTTGAAAGCCTAACGTCTTTGCTCATCGGGCGATCGATAGCGAAGCTCCGCTGGAGAGTTGGGTTAGGCATTGCCGACCACCGCAAGCCGCAGCAACGCCGATTCACGCTCGGAGGGACTATTAGCACAGCCCTCGTGCGCCCACTCCAATCGTGCATTTGGTACTTGACGATGGAGTTCGCGCAGCCAAAGAACGAAAGCGGCCTGACGTGTTGAGTTCCAGTAATCAAGACCACTGCTGAAATCAATCGCCAGCCCATCGTCTTCAATTCTGATAGCCACACCCTCAAGACCTATACTACCTACAAGCAGCGGGGTGAACTCGTAGTCAACATTTCGCAATTTAGACACCCCGAAGTAAATGCCCAACTCTCGATCTGTCGGCTGTATCCAAATGGCGCGTGGTGCTGCTTGTCCATACGTTTGACATGCGTAATTAAATAGACGCGCAACGTCATTGGGTTCAAGATCACTAAACCAAACGTCCTGAAAGCCCTCTACGGGGTAATTCGCAAAGATTGAATCGAGATGCGCCACTGCCGTACCTGTGCGATGCCTAACGTCTTTGCTAACCGGGGTGGCGTAACAGAGTTAGGCTGGTTGAACTTGAGTTGCTAAAGGAGGACTGCAACCTAACCTATTAGGCTGCAACTTCAATGTATTCAACTCTACTAGAGGGTTCTGGGATTGATAAATTATCTTCACGCATTCCACGAAGGTGAAACTCAATAGCTTCCTGAATTTGGGTTTCAGTTTCTTCTACAGTTTTACCCGTGGCTACGCAGCCAGGAAGATCAGGAACATAAGCAGCATAGTTCTGTTCTGCTTTTTCAATCACAATAGCGTAGCGCATGTAAACCTCTTCACTGCTTCAGGTGGGCTTGCTTCAAAATACTACTTTGCGTTCCGGGAGTTAGATCATCACTCGGTTTGCCAGGCACAGTCACTCGTCCTGATTTCGTCGGATGTTTAAACTGCCGATGACTACCTTGGGTAGCAACTAAGTACCAATCATCTGCCTTAAGTATTTTGAGCATCTCGCTGACTTTCATAAAGGCAGAGTAAATTCCCCTGCCGTTAAAGTCAAAAGCCAGAGCGCCTAACGGCCTGCTTCACCAGCCCCGCATAGCAGAGTCAGGTGCAAGCTACAGTTAGGCTGTTCGATCCAGGTTTCTTTTTAATTCGTTACCCGCCAAATTTATTAGCATTCTTAGGGCATGATTGACGGCTTCTGAATCCCTAAATATCTTTGCAATATCGGGATCAAGAAGTATAACACTCATGCCTTGTTGATAAGCAGCATAATGTTTTCCACGAACGCCACCTGAAAAATCATATTCAGGTTTCATTGCATCAAGTTCAGTGGTTTCGTTCATAGTGCTTTTGCTCATGCTGGGTAGCTTTACATGCGCTGATGACTCGGATTTGATTCTGATACCTTTCAGTATAAGAAACCACCAGTAGATTACCAAAATTGGATTGACCCATACTAAAAAATTGATACTCCCCTAGTAAATGATCTGGGTCTGAACCGCGCATCGTCTTCAACCCTCAACAGTCGCATCGCTATTTCCGTGATTTGGATTCGAGATGCCATAACTCCCCGCTGCGGGCATCGTATTCAAATTCCCGCACTACGCCGTCTTCACCAAGAATCTTGAGATCATATACATAGCGGCCCTGTTCAAATTCCAGTTCGGCTTCCAGCAGTTGACCGCCGGGCTGTGTGCTACGGTGCTTGGCGATAATCGTTTCCAGCGACACGATCTGCCCGCTGTGGCGAAGCTGGCGAATTTCATCGTGATCGCGGCCAGACCGGGTGGGTTCGGTCGCCAACAGACCCGCTGCCAAGATCAATAAGGCAGCAAGTCGGAGGTCAGGGCGCATGGAGGCGTTACCGTGAAATGAGGGCGGGATTCAGGCCCGCTTGCGCCCGGTGATCATGGCGCGGGCCAGATTTTCACGGTGCAGCAGACTTTCCCAAACCACGCCGATCAGATGGCCGATAACCATAATCACGGTGAAGTTGGCGAAAAATTCATGCAACTCCTCAAAAATTTCAATCGCATCGTCGCTGCTGTTGACCAGCAGCCCGGCGAGCGGCCCCAACCCTTTATCCGCTCCATACCACAGCAGGCCAGTGGTGACGGTGACGGCCAGACTCAGCAACAAAATGATGATCATCAGGCCGCCTGCTGGGTTGTGTCCCAAGTGGCGTGGGGCGCGTAGCGTCAGCACGTCCTTGAGATAAACCAGGATTTCGCGTGGCCCGTATACAAAGTCGCTGAATCGGGCATAGCGCGGCCCCACGAATCCCCAGATCAGGCGGAACAGCAGCAGTCCGGCCAAGGTGTAACCGGCCCAGACATGCAGAAATTGTAGCCATTCCCCGCTTAGTAGCCGATCCCGAATTTCTTCAAACCACTCGCTCTGAGTGCAAAAGGCGAGGACGAAGGCGATGACTAAAATCCAGTGGAACAGGCGAACCAGTGGGTCCCAAACCGTAATTTCAGTGATTTCAGTAGATGAGGCGTGTTCGGTCATAGCACCAATCCTTGTTTTTCCTTGAAAACGACCTGACCGATCTTGGATAACCGGTCAGGTTTGCTGACGTTCTCTGGGTAGTTACCAGGACTTTCGCTTCAGGTTCAAAAACCGTTCGGGGTGAGCCTGTCGAACCCCGGTTTTACCTATAAATGCCCTTCCGA
>JAAUTD010000071.1 GCA_012031845.1 Synechococcaceae cyanobacterium SM1_2_3 | reverse complement strand
GTTGTGGTAAACAACATTTTACCATACCGAAGGTTCCCTCTTTGCATCAATACGTTAGAGAAAACTGTCCGAACCATTGTTTAAAGTATTGAATCCGTTTTTCTTGGTCACGGTATTATAAAATATCAATAACTTCAACACTTTATAAATCAACGATCACCGTTGCGTAATGACGATGCCCTTTTTTAATCGAAAACTCATCCATGCCCACTTCACTGATTGTTGATCCAAGGCGCTGGTCCAGTTCTTGACGCGCATTTTGTTGATAGATTTCATTGACCGTTTGCCAAACCCGGTTTTCCTGAGGACTCACCTTTTGGATCGTACTCGCTTTACAACATTCGTAAACATATCACTCATAACGGTGAGTCATTTTTCGCTGAGCGGTCGCAAAATTAAAACGCTCATTAAAATGCCGATCACACGCTGGTCACTAAAACTGCTGCTGGCTTAAATGCAAATAGACTTCTTTGCCAGCCATCGGTAAATCCCGAAATTCCCGTACATCAGTTTGGTTAATCACTGATCTTTTTTCAAACACTATGGACACAGTGCTTCTTCTAACACAGAACTACAATGAATGTGAAGACTATGACCTTTCACTTCAAAGCGGTTTATTTGAATTTCCTTAATATCCAAAAGCATCTCCAAAACTTCATTCTCTGTCATCGTCATTGATCGCACTCTTTGTATTCATCTTTGGCTCTACAAAGCTGTCAAAAACCCTCGCGCGACTCAAAAAAGATACATGCCTGCCCATGACTCCACAACAACCCGCAATGAACCCCTTTTTCAAAGGGTGTGGCGAAGCCGGGGGGATTTTGGTATCCGCCGCCACCGTCTCCAACCCCGATAAAGCCGCTGCAATCGGAGAAACTGGCCGTTGCGAAGCCCAAGCCTGCGCCACGCCCCATCCCGGTCCGGGTTTAAACCCGCCATGTGCAACCGCTGGCGGAAATCAACGTCACGCCGTTCGTGGATGTGATGTTGGTGCTGCTGGTGATTTTCATGATCACCTTGCCGCTGATAGCGTCCCGCTTGACGGTACAGTTGCCCGAAACGGATGCTCAGCCCACCGTCCAGGAGTCTACCGCAGTGGAATTGGCGATTGATGCCCAGGGCCAGTTGTTTTGGGACGGGATTGCAGTAAGCGACGCCGAGCTTGAAATGCGGTTGCAGGCGGCGGCTCGCCGACGCCCCAAACCGGATTTGCATCTGCGCGCCGATAAAACCACACCCTACCAACGCCTGGCTGAAGTGATGAGCGCCGCCCAGCGCAATGAACTCAACCGGATCGGATTTATCACAGCGCCTAAAACACCCTGAGCAAGATTCAGTTAAGCCATGATTTGCCCTGATCGCTTGCCCTTAAGAAAGAGCGTGAAATTATATGCAGCCTTATATAGCCAGTTTTATAGCGACTAATAATGGGTGTTGGCATAATGAAAATCGCTGATAGAAAGCAAACCAGACTGGCCGGATCGATCTGGCTGGACAAATCCGAACAGCGGTTCCTTGGCCAAAAGCGGGTGGAATTATTGCGCCAAATCGCGGCAACCGGCTCCATCACTCACGCGGCCAAAGCGGCTAATCTGAGCTACAAGGCCGCGTGGGATGCGGTGAGCGCGATGAATAACATGGCCGATCAACCGCTGGTGATCAGCGCCACTGGCGGTAAGGACGGCGGCGGCAGTCGCATCACTGAATACGGACTGCGGCAAATCCAGTTGTACGACGCAGTAGAAAGCGAATACCGGCGGTTCCTGGCCCGGTTGGGCGAAAAAGTTCACGATGTGGACGAGTTAGTCAACTTCATGCGGAGATTAATGATGCAGACCAGTGCAAGAAATCAATTCCTGGGCCGGGTGAACGGCCTCAAGCTCGGCCCAATTAACGCCGAGGTCAGCGTGGATATTGGCGGCGGCGACCAGATTACCGCCTTGGTGACCACCAACAGCGTCGAAAACCTGGGCCTCGTTGAAGGCGGTGAAGTGTATGCGCTGGTGAAAGCCTCATCGGTGATCATTATGTCCAGTGTCGAGAAAATAAAACTTAGCGCCCGTAATCAATTGCGCGGCACGGTAACCAGTTGCAAGAAAGGCGCGGTCAATGGCGAAGTGACGATTCAATTAGCGGGCGGTAAAACGGTGACCGCGATTATCACGAATGACAGCATTGACAGTTTGGGGCTGAAAGAAGGCGATCCGGCGGTTGCGGTCATTAAATCGTCCAGCGTTATTCTCGGTGTTGGCCTTTAACTGATGGGATTAGCGGGAGACTTTCACCGATGAAACGATACTTTATTCCCTTATTGGCAGGTCTGGTTCTGGCTGTTTCCAGTCTGGCGATTCAGGCCGCCGAAGTGCAAGTCGCGGTGGCCGCCAATTTTACTGCGCCCATGCAGAAAATCGCCGCCGAATTCGAGAAGGACACTGGACACAAGGCGTTGCTTTCTTTTGGCGCTACCGGCAAGTTGTACGCGCAAATCAAGAATGGCGCGCCGTTTCAAGTCTTTCTGGCTGCGGATGATAAAACCCCGGCCCGGCTGGAAGCGGAAGGCGATACCGTTCACGGCAGTCGCTTCACCTATGCCATTGGTACGCTGGTGCTGTGGTCGGCTCAGCCAGGCATGGTGGATGATCAGGGTGAAGTTCTGAAAAAAGGTCAGTTCAAGCATTTGGCGATTGCCAATCCCAAGACGGCCCCTTATGGCGCGGCGGCAGTGGCGGTGCTGACCCAACAGGGTTTGCTTGACGCTATCCAGACTAAATTCGTCACCGGCGAAAATATTTCCCAAACCTATCAGTTCATCGCCACCGGCAATGCCGAACTGGGCTTTGTCGCGCTGTCCCAGGTCATGATGGACGGCAAACTGACCGGCGGTTCGGCCTGGATCGTCCCTTCCAACCTGCATCAGCCGATTCGTCAGGACGCTGTAGTTCTGTCCAGCGGCAAGGATCAACCCGCCGCCAAGGCGCTGGTCGAGTACATCAAGGGAGACAAAGCTGTGGCGATCATCAAGTCCTACGGTTATGCGCTGTGAGGAAACCGGCCCGTGTTGAGCGCGGTTGATTTAGCGGCGGTCTGGCTGACGTTCAAGCTGGCCACTCTGGTGACGGTCATCCTGCTGGTCGTGGGTACGCCGATTGCCTGGTGGCTGGCCTGCACTCGATCCCGCTTCAAGGCGCTGGTGGGGGCGGTGGTGGCGCTGCCGCTGGTGCTGCCGCCGACGGTGCTGGGCTTTTATCTGTTGATTTTCCTCGGCCCACACGGCCCGGTCGGCCAGATCACCCAGTCTTTGGGATGGGGCACTCTGCCCTTTACCTTCGCGGGGGCTGGTGGTGGCCTCAGTCCTATATTCCATGCCGTTTGTGGTGCAGCCGTTGCAACAGGCGTTTGATGTGATTGGCTCTCGACCGCTGGAAGTCGCGGCCACTTTGCGCGCCAGTCCCTGGGATGCGTTTTTCACTGTAGTTTTGCCGCTGGCCAAGCCGGGCTTTATCACCGCCGCCATTCTGGGTTTTGCCCACACGGTGGGGGAATTCGGAGTGGTGCTGATGATTGGCGGCAACATTCCCGAAAAAACCCGGGTGGTGTCGGTGCAAATTTATGATCACGTTGAGGCGCTGGAATATGCCGAAGCGCACATATTGGCTGGCGGTATGTTGCTGTTCAGCTTTGTGGTGCTGCTGGCGCTGTATTCGCGCAAGGGAACCAGCGTTTGGAAATGACCGCTGATTCCGCGATCCATGCCCGTTTTCGCCTCGATTGGCCCGGCTTCACCCTAGATGTTGATCTGAGCCTGCCCGGTCGCGGCGTCACCGCGCTGTTCGGTCATTCCGGCTCTGGCAAAACGACGCTGCTACGCTGCATCGCCGGTCTGGAGCGCGCTCCACAGGGGTTGCTGCGGGTCAATGGCGAAATCTGGCAGGACGGCAAGCGCTGGCTGCCCACTTATCAACGTCCCCTGGGTTACGTGTTCCAGGAGGCCAGCCTGTTTCCGCACCTGACGGTGCTGAACAATCTGCGCTATGGCCTGAAGCGGGCTGCCACCCAGACCGTGAATCTTGACCATGTGATTGAGTTACTGGGCATCGGCCATCTGCTGGCCCGCAAACCGGATCGGCTGTCGGGTGGCGAACGCAGTCGGGTCGGGATTGCGCGGGCGCTGGCGACCAGCCCGCGCCTCCTGCTGATGGATGAACCGCTGGCCTCGCTCGACCTCAAGCGCAAGCAGGAAATTCTGCCTTATCTGGAACGGCTACATGATGAGTTGGAGATTCCGGTGTTTTATGTCAGTCACTCGCCGGATGAAGTGGCGCGACTGGCCGATCATCTGGTCGTTCTGGACGGTGGTCGGGCGCTGGCTTCTGGCCCTTTAGCGCAAACCCTGGCGCGGCTCGATCTGCCGATTCGGCTCGGTGAAGATGCGGGCGCAGTGCTGGACGCCATCGTTGGGGAGATTGATGAGCAGTGGCGTCTGGCGCGAGTGGATTTTGCGGGCGGCAGCCTGTGGAGCCGGGATCGCGGTATTGCGATTGGGCGCAAGGTGCGAGTGCGGGTGCTGGCGCGGGATGTCAGTCTGGCCCGGCAGCATCCGGGGCTGAGCAGCATTCAGAATGTGCTGGAAGGCCGGGTGGACGCCATTGCCGACGATGATCACCCCGCTTTGGCGCTGGTGCGGGTTCAGGTGGGCGCTTCGGCTCTGATTGCCCGGTTGACCAGACGGTCGGCGGCGACGCTGGAAATCGTTCCGGGACAGGCGGTTTGGGTGCAGGTGAAATCGGTTGCGCTGATGGAATAGCGGGAATAGCCTTATCCGTCTGTGCGAAATGATCGGAATGAAGCCGGAGGAACCCAACGATGAATGCAATGCTGAAACCCAGCTATCTCACTGTCGCTGATTTTCTGGAATGGGAAAATGAACAGGGCGCCCGCCATGAATTGCTGGAGGGCGACATTGTTGCGATGAGCGGCGGGACTGTCGCTCATGCCGGTCTCACTTTGGCGATGGGCGCGCGCTTGTTTAATCATCTTCAAGGTGCGCCTTGCCGGGTGTTTACTTCGGATTTGAAAGTGCAGGCGGCTGAAAATGTCTTCTATCCTGATGTGGTGGTGAGTTGCGCCGAACAGGAAAATGAGGATGTGTTGTGCAAGGAACCGAAGCTGATTATCGAAGTGCTATCCAACTCCACCTCTTATCGGGATCACCATAAAAAGCGTCTGGCTTATCAGCAGATTGGAAGTCTGGAGGAATATGCGCTGATTGCGCAGGAAGTGAAACATGTGGAGATTTATCGGCGGGCGGAGGATTGGCGGGTTTCCGTTTATACCGATGGTGTGATCGAGTTGCGTTCGGTTGAATTGACGCTGGCGCTGGATGATGTGTATACGGGAGTTATTTAATTTTATTAATCCGCAGATTAGAAAGCTAAAAAGATTGGAAAGCAAAAAGAACGGGCGGAATGCCCGTTCTCTGTTTTAATGCGACTAAAAGCAATTAAACCGGCTGCATTTCGACAGGCTTTTTTCTCGATGCGGCGGCAGACCGGGAATTCCGTTGATGGGAATGACGCTGTAATTTGCTCCTGGAATCCGCAGCGCCTTGAAGATGAGGGCTGATGGTGGAATCCAGAGTAAAAAAGCCCATTAGCGTGTGCAGTTCCCGCGCCTGTTCGCCCATCGCCTGACTGGCGGCGGCGGTTTCCTCCACCAGCGCGGCGTTTTGCTGGGTCGCCTGATCCATTTGCAGAATGGCCCGGTTGACCTGTTCGATCCCGCTGGCCTGTTCGCGGGCGGCGGCAGCCATTTCGGCCACGATGTCGCTCACTTTCTTCACCGCTGTCACAATCTCTTGCAAGGTCTGGCCGGAGCGTTCCACCAACTGGCTGCCGTCTTCGACTTTGCTCACGCTGTCTGCGATCAAATGCTTAATCTCTTTGGCGGCGTCGGCGCTGCGCTGTGCCAGCTTGCGCACCTCGCCCGCCACCACCGCAAAACCGCGTCCCTGTTCGCCGGCCCGCGCCGCTTCCACCGCCGCATTGAGCGCCAGCAGATTGGTCTGAAAGGCGATTTCGTCAATGACGCCGATAATGTCGGCGATCTTGCGGCTGCTGGCGTTGATCGCATTCATTGCGGTAATCGCCTGCTCCACCACCTGTCCGCCCTGTTCGGCCTGACTGCGAGCGGCGCCAGCCAGTTGATTGGCCTGCCCGGCGTTATCGGCGCTGTGCTTTACGGTGGAGGTCAGTTGCTCCATGCTGGACGCCGTTTCCTCCAGCGCGGACGCCTGCTGTTCGGTGCGCTGCGCCAGATCGGCGCTGCCCTGGGCAATTTCCGCAGCGGCGGCGCTGACTTGCGTGGTGGATCGAGTGACGTTGCCCACAATGCTTTTCAGTTGGGTCGCCATGTTGCGCATCGCGGCGTACACCCCGGTTTCCTTGCCGGTGTCGCTAAAACGAACGGTCAAATCACCGTGGGCGATTTGCTGAGTGAGCGTCGCCATTTCGTCCGGCTCACCGCCAATGGGGCGCTGGATCAATCGCGCTGCTATCCATCCCATCAATGCCACGATGATTAACATGACGGTCGCCGCCACGGCGATCAGTCCAATCATGCTGCGAATTTTCTGCATGGCTTCCTGTTCCACCCGCTGCGCCGCGTCATCAATATCGTCAATAAAAAAACCGGTGCCGACAAACCATTGCCATTTATCCAGACCCGCGACATAGCTCAGCTTAGGCGCCGCTTTCCCTTTCGCTGGCTTATCCCAAAGATATTCGACATAACCGCCGCCCTGCTTGGCTTGGCTAATAAATTCACGGACATAAAAGACTCCGTTGCTGTCTTTAAGCCCGGAAACATCGGTGCCTTCCAGCGCCGGTTTGGGGCGAAGCACCCGGGCGATGCCGTCGTAACCATGCGCGAAGATGTAGTTATCCTTGGCGTAACCCAGACCGCGCAGAATGTTGCGAGCCTGTTCCTGCGCCTTGAGATCATCAGCAGCGGCGCTGTCGTAGATCGGGCGAATGGCGGAAATCGCCATTTCTACATAGTTCTTGAGTTCGGCTTCCTTGGCCGCTCGCATGGTCTGGCGAATTTCTTCAACCCGCTGTTGATTCGCCTGGTAAAGTTGCGGAACAACTAAAGCGGTTAATCCTGTTGCCAGCGCCAATGCCGGCAAAAGGCTTAACAGCATAATCTTGCTTCTCAATGATAGCTTTTTCATCAGGGTTATTATTCCTCTGCGCTGATTTGCCAAATGAAGCCTAGTTTAAGGAAGGTCAGTGACGGTTTCTAGCAGGTTAAGTGGTATCACGGCATTATGATAAATGATGCCAATTCCTCCTAATCTATTGAGAAACCTCTGCTGGTGATTGAGCATCGAGGGTAAAACCCACGATAAAAAAGTATTACTCATCCCTTTATTGCCGGAGTGCGTAACATGAATCAATGGGCCGGATTGATTACGGCGGCGTTATTTTCAGTAGTGGCGGCGGCGGAACCTGCTTCCAGTTCCCAGCCGCTGGTGATAGACGTGCGGACTGTGGATGAATACCGCCAGGGTCATGTGCGGGACGCCATCAATATCCCCTATGAGCAGATCGGCAGCCAAATCGCCGCCGTGGCTCCGGATCGAGCTGCGCCGCTGGTGTTGTATTGCCGCAGCGGGCGGCGGTCCGGAATCGCTGAACAGACGTTGCGGCGGATGGGCTATCGCCAGATTGAGAATAAAGGGGGATTGGGGGACATGCAGCGCAGCGGTTATTCGATCCGATAAGCCTGATCCAGCGTCGCCAGACCGCTAAATTTCGGGATAATTGGCGGGCGAAAGCGTTCGGGCAGGATGTCCAGCGCGACCGGATAACCCATGAGCTGATGGATCATCGTCGCGGTTAATTTCGGATCGCCGCTGGTGAAATAGCCTTCGCAGCCCAAGGCGTTGCGGTCTGCCCGCAGACGCTTTTCATCGAGTTGTTGATGCAAACGCCGGGCAACCGCCGGGCTGGGGTCAATAATGGCGACATCCGGCCCCGCCAGGCGCTGGATCAGTGGCGTCAAAAAGGGGTAATGGGTGCAGCCCAGCACCAGCGTGTCAGCGCCTTGTCCCAGCAGGGGTTGCAGATAGCGATCCAGCAAAGCGCGGGTGTGTTGACTGCTCAATTCGCCGCGTTCGACGCAATCGGCCAGCCCAGGGCAGGGTTGCACCAGAACCCGGGTGTGCTGACCATGCCGGTTGAGTAGAGCGGTGAATTTGTCGCTACGCACCGTGTTGCCCGTGGCCAGAATGCCAACGACGCCGCTGCGGGTTTGCGCAACCGCCGGTTTTAGCGCGGGTTCAACGCCGAAGAAGGGGATGCTGAACCGCTGGCGCAAGTGAGCAATCGCCGCTGCGGTCGCGGTATTGCAGGCAACGACGACTGCTTTGGCGCGGTGTTCCAGAAAAAATTCGGTAATGGCGACACAGCGGCCAATGATCAGTTCAATCGGCTTGTTGCCATAGGGCAAATAGCCGGAATCGGCCACATACAATAGATGCTCATTCAATAAATCAGCGCGAATCAGCCGGAATATGGACAGCCCGCCGACCCCGGAATCAAAGACTCCGATAGGGGAGTTGTTATAGTCCATCGTTACCGATCGCCACAGTCAACCTAATACCTCGGCAATCGCTTGCAACAGTTGTTGGCGAGTGAATGGCTTAGCCAAGGTCTGTTGCACCCCAATCAGCGCGGCGGAATCAAGATTGAATTGCGGGGTAATGGCCCGTCTGCCCCCAGACATGGCAATAATCTTGACGTTTTCCCGCTCCTTTTTCATGGCGAGAATGGTGTCAATGCCGTCCTGTTCCGGCATCAGGATATCGGTAATCACCAAATCCGGCGAGCTATCGCGGAACCGCTCCATGCCGATGACTCCATTAGCGGCCATTTCCACCTCATGGCCGGCCTGATCCAGCATTTGCCCCAACATCTGACAGAATTGCTCATCATCTTCAATGACTAATAGCTTTGCCATTTCAATCCCCTGTTATGCCAGTCGCCTGGAGTCTTTGCTTTCCTGATGATTAACGCTCAGGGTTTTAGCAGTTCTTTTTGCAAACGATATAAATGCTCGATTAACGAGTCACACACGGTGTACAGCTCCGCCAGACGCGCCCGTGCGGCGTCGGGATTGGTGGTATGCAGATCAATCAGCTCCCGTGCGAGTTGATGGAACTGGTGATGCAGCGGCTCCACTCTCTGGAACGCCTCCAGGTGACCATAGCGCAAAAGGCCCTGCTGATAGTACCAGCGACCAAAACGGCAACTGTGTTCATCGTTGATCAGCGGGGCGTAAACGCGGTCGCCCTGGACAAAATCCCCCACCTGCCCGACCCAGGTTCGATGTTCGGCTTCCACGTTTAGCAACAGCAAACCCTCGAACACCACGCCTGCCGCCCACAGCGGATGCTGGGTGAAGGCGCGCGCCCACTCCGGGAACGCCTCCGGCGGCATGGGCCGGGCAATACCATATCCCTGGGCGCAGTGGCAGCCCAGCCGCAGCAAGGCCGCGCCGTGCAATGCCGTCTCCATGCCTTCGGCAATGACCGCCCGCTGGAAGGTTTGCGCCAGATTGACCACCACTTCAACAATGGTCATGTCTTCGGTATCCACCAGCATATTGCGCACGAAGGATTGATCAATTTTCAGGGTGCGCACCGGCAGGCGGCGGAAATAGGTCAGGGACGAATAGCCAGTGCCAAAATCATCCAGAGCGAAACCGACGCCGAGCGCATTGCATTTTTCGATCACCGGCAAAACCCGGCCCAGATCATCAAGAGCGACGGTTTCCACGATTTCCAGTTCCAGCGAGTGCGGCGGGACTTGGGGATGTGCGGCCAGCAGCCCGGCCAGCCAGTCGGGAAATCCGGTCTGTTGCAGGGTGGTCGCCGAGACATTGACGCTGATCGCAAAGCGCAGCCCCTGATTCTGCCAGCATTCCATTTGTCGCAGCGCCTCGGTGAACACCCAGTGATCGAGTTTCACCATCAGGAGATGGCCTTCGATCACTGGCAAAAACTCGCTGGGCGGCAACAAGCCCCGCTCAGGGTGTTGCCAGCGCACCAGCGCTTCGGCGCCGATCACCGCGCCCCGGTACATATCCACCTTGGGTTGATAATGCAGCCGCAATTCGTGAGCATTCAGCGCAACTTCGATGCGGGCGAGTTGCGTCCGGCGGGCGTAGACCTGCCGATCCTGCTCGGCGTCAAACAGAATGTAGCGGTTGCCGCCGCTCTGCTTGGCCAGGTACATGGCCTGATCCGCGTGGCGCAGCAGGGTGTCGGCATCGCTGCCGTCGGGCGGGTAAAGCGTGACCCCGATGCTGGCCGCCACCTCAAAGCGCTGATCGCCCACCGTGTAAGGCTCGGCCAGCACCCGCAACAACCGATCCAGCGAGTTGTGGCATTCTTCAATCCGGGTTAAATCGGCAAATAACACCACAAATTCGTCGCCGCCCAGCCGCGCCACGGTGTCGCTCTCGCGGGTGCAATGGCGCAGCCGTTCGGCCACTCTGATCAGTAATTGATCGCCGGCAGTATGGCCCAGCAGGTCATTGACGGGTTTGAAGCCATCGAGATCAAGGTAGCAAACCGCCAGCAAGGTGTGACGCCGGTCGGTGCGGGCGATGGCGTTCTGCAGCCGATCAAACAGCAGAATGCGATTGGGCAGCCGGGTCAGGGCATCGTGATACGCCATCTGCTGTAGCCGCTGCTCGCTCTGTTTGGAGGCGGTAATGTCCGAAAAAAAGCCGATGTAATGGGTAATGACGCCGTCGGCATTTCTGGCGGCCCGGATTGTCAGCAGTTCGGCGATCATCCGGCCATCCTTGCGGCGGTTCCACAGTTCGCCGCGCCAGTAGCCCTGCTCCAGCAGCGTCCGCCACAGCGTCACATAGCTTTCCGGCTGATGATGGCCGGATTGCAGAAAGCGCGGATTGCGGCCCAGCGCTTCTTCCCGCGAATAGCCGGTCAGTTCACAAAAAGCCGTATTAACCTCAACGATGGTCGCTTCCGCGTCGGTGATAAGGATGCCTTCGTGGATGTGGGCGAAGATGTCGGTCATCAGCCGCCGCTGTTGTTCGGCAATGGTCTCGGCTGGCAGAGCCAGCGGCAGTCGTGAATTTTGTCGGGTTTCCTGGATATTCATCGTCAGACTCAAGCAGTTGAATCAGGACTGTTGCGAGTGGTTACGGGGAACCGGTATCCCGCTTGTTGACGCCCCCGCGGGAAATCCCCCTGTTTCCCGCTCAACAGGACTTTCGCTTTGGGACGCAGCACCCGCTCACAGTCCGGGTTGCAACGGGCAAGATGCCCGTTCTACGAAAGTCCTGTTCAATTTCAAAGCAAAAGTTATTTTTCTAATCAGCGAGATAGCGCGGACAGAGAATCTCGAATTCGGCCCCTTGGCCGGGTTCGCTGTGCACCCGGATCAGGCCATCCATGCGCTGCACGATGCCGTACACCACCGCCAGACCCAGACCGCTGCCCTTACCTACGTCCTTGGTGGTAAAAAACGGCTCAAAAATCCGATCCATGATGGCGCGGGGAATGCCGCAGCCAGTATCGGCAATCCGAAACCGCACGTATTCGCCGGGTGGCAATAGCGGCTGGGTCGCGGCGTCGAGGCTGACCGCATCGAGCGCAAAGGTAATGGTGCCGCGCCCGTTCATGGCGTGTACCGCATTGATCGTTAAATCTACGATCAATTGCTGCATTTCGCCGGGATCAGCCAGCACCATTAAATCAGTGCATGCCTTTTCAGTGCGCAGAATCACGCTGGGCGGCAAGGTTGCGCCCAGCATCTGCAAGGCTTCATACAGGCTTTCGGCGATCCGCACCGGGACCTTTTCGGTCTCGCCACGGCGGCCAAACGCCAGAATCCGCGCCACCAAATCCCGCGCCCGCAGGGTGGCCGTGACAATGTGCTGAAGGTTGCGGCGGGCCGGGCCGTCGTCGGGCGTCAGATCAAGGGTCATTTCGGCATAACCCAAAATCACGCCCAGAATGGTGTTGAAATCATGGGCAATGCCTGCTGACAGCGTGCCCAACGCCTGCATGGTATTTTCTTTCTCCAGGTGCTTCTGGAACAGGTGGCGGTAGCGTTGCTCAAGCTGTTCCCGAAACGCCAGGCCATAGGCCACCAGCACTTCGATCAGCGGTGGCGTCAGCCGCGCCGCGATTTCGTCAAGCTCAGTGGCCGCCAGAGTTCGGCTTAATTCGATCAATGCCTGTTGCTGAAATTCGCCGATGTCTTCCGGCGGCAAGCCGTCATGCACCAGTTTTTTGCCCAGATCAGCCGCCCGAATCAGCGGCTCCTCGCCGCCGCACAGCCAATACTCCTGCACCAACTCGACATACGCTGCGCCGGGCGGCGTATTGTTGTCGGCGTTCATCGGTGCGCTCACTGGGCAACCAGCGCCCGGCACACCAGCACCGAGGCGTCGTCGCTGGCGATTCCCCACTCATGCAGAATCGTCTCAGCCCACTGCCGGGCGCTCTGCGCGACGCCGGGCAAGGCTTGCGGCGGCGCCATGAAATGTTCCATGATCCCGTCACTGGTCAGAATCAGCGCATCGCCAGGAGTGAACGGCCAGGTTTCTATCAGCAACGGTTTGAAGCCCGCGCCGACGATGCCATAGGTGCAGGAGAAATGGCGCGGTCGTTCGCCCAGCAGAAGGGCGCGGATATTGCCGACGCCACAAAAGGCCACGGTTTGCGCCTCGGGATTGACCACGGCGATGCCCATCGCCACGCCCCGGGTTTGCTGAATATCCAGATTGCATTGGGCGAAGAGGTCGGGCAATGGCGCGGTGAGCGGCTGCTGGCGCACGCTGGTCAAAGCGGCCTGCGCCGCCTGGCGGGCGAAACAGCCATGTCCCAGACCGTCGGCCAGCCACAGATAGAGTTTCCCGCACTGTTCCCAACAGGCCGTCAAATCGCCGCAATCGTCGCCGTCCGTGATCGGACGCGCTATGGCGCCAATCACAAATCGGGCTTTACCGATGACCCAAGCTTCGGGCTGACCCGGTTCGCTCAGCATGGCGCAACCAGCGGGGGATCGGGGGATCGGGAGCGATGCGCGAAGTCCACCCACTTGCAGGCGTAAACGCGGGTTCCCCATCCGGGGTCGGAGCAAATTTCCAAACGTGTCCATCAGCCGGCTGACTCCGGGCAAACCACAACCGAGACTGCCAGAGGTGCTGAAGCCTTCACGCATAGCCTGCTCGATATTGGCGATGCCTGGCCCGGCATCGGCGGCGATGACCTCGACGCCAACCGCATCCTCGCGGGTCAGAGTGTTCAAGCGGATTTCGCCGCAGTGGGCGTGATAGACGATATTAGCGGCCAGTTCCGATACCGCAGTCGCCAGATAGTAAGCGTCGGTGCGGCCAAAACCCACTTGCTGGGCCAGCAACAGCGCATCGCGCTGCGCCTCAGCGATATGGATTTCTTCACTGATCAGAACGCAGATGGATTCCTGCATGGCGGCGGTGTCCGTGGCGAGTTCAAGTAGCGATTCGGGGCCGAATATGGCGATCCTGAGGCAGGTATGGCCGGGCTGCGAGGTAATTTGGAACTCATCCATCAGCCGTTGTATAATTGGCAAATCAGTTGAGAGGTGTTGCCAATTAGCCATGTGTTCTTTGAGCCCTCCACCAATCAAATATGGGTGGTTTTTTAATTTTGAAGCCACGAACAAAAAATGCATGCCTACAAAAATCCTAATCTAACATAATTAGCCCGAGATCTTCACGTTTTTCTTTGTTCACAAACTTGGAGCACAGAGTTTTTCGACTACAAACTCTGA